>NZ_JBNFOL010000019.1:0-71611 GCF_057364765.1 Brevibacterium sp. LAARM3_SD1
GGCCGGCGCGTCCCGGGGCACCGCGGTGTCCAAGCTGACGCCGATCGGCGACAGCCGGAGTCGGGTCCCCAGGCAGTTCGGTGCGGTCGATGAGTCCGGGCAGGGCGGTCACACCGACCTTCGCCGGAGCATTGTCGGCGGCCAGCAGCGCTTCGAGTTCGGCGGCGTCGCGGCCGTGCCCCTTGAGCGCCTGGGTGAGCGCACGGACGACCCATTCGGGATGGGAATGTTCGATCGCCAGTCGAGTCGTCTCCGAGGTCTCAGCGGTCACCCGGTCGAGCCACACGTCCGGTTCGGCTTCGGAGATGCGGCGGAGAACGGCGTTGACGAACCCGGCGGTCTTCGCAGCCGAGCGTTTGACCACGGCCACGGTCTCGGACAGTGCCGCATGGTTGGGCACCCGCATCGACAGCAGCTGGTGGGCGCCGAGGCGCATCGCGGCCAGGGGTTCGGGATCGATCTTGTCGATGGCGCGGGAGGAGGCGATTTCGATGACCGCATCGTAGAACTTCTGCCGACGCAGGGCTCCGTAAGTGAGTTCGGTCGTGAAGGCCGCATCCTGGGCACCCATATGCGTGCGGGAGAGTTTGGCCGGCAGCAGCAGGTTCGCATAGGCGTCCTTCGTCGCCACATCGAGGAGGACTTCCCAGGCGATGCGCCGCGGCAGGTTCTTGCCCGTTCGTTCACCCTGCGGTGTTCCGCGTTCCTGACCTGTCCGGTCCCGATCGCCTCTGCCGCGGCCGTGGCCGCCGCGTCGGTCGGTGCCTCGGTGGCCGCCTCGGCCGCGGCTGCCGCCTCGGCGGTCTCTGTCTGCTGACTCAGCCATGGCTCTTATGATTCCTCATCGGTATAGGGGTCGAAGGTCACGTCACCGCGGCCGCGCAGGAAGTCGGCCGCATTCATCCGGGGCTTGCCGAAGGGTTGGATCTCCTCGACACGGACCCAGCCGTCGCCGCAGCGCAGCACCGGCCGCTGCTGCCAGGTCGTCAGTTCGCCGACGGGGCCGGAGGCCGTCGCCTCGGGTGCGGGTATGAGCCCGAAGAGCTTCGTCCTCTTGCCGTCGAGTTCCACCCATGGCCCCGGTGTGGGACTGGTTCCGCGGGCCCGGTCGATGACCTGGGCTGCGGGTGCCGACAGGTCGAGGTGGGCATCGTTGACGGTGATCTTCTCCGCGTGGCTGGACTCACCGGACTGCGGAGTCTCCACAGCGGTGCCGGCGGCCAGATCGTCGAAGGCAGCGACGAGTTCGGGAGCGCCTCTGCGCGCATAGTCCTCGAGTGCCGAAGCGACGTCGGGATGATCGAGCGGCAGTTCGAGTCGGCGCAGCACGGGGCCGGTGTCCATGCCCGTGTCGATGCGGAACACGCTGACTCCGCTGGTGGTCTCGCCGTCGATGAGTGCGCGCTGGACGGGGGCGGCTCCGCGGTAGGCGGGCAGCAGGGAGAAGTGGAGGTTGAACCAGCCGAGGCGTGCGGTGGCCAGCGCGGCGGGTCCGGCAATAGCTCCGAAGGCGACGACTGCAACGGCGTCGACGGCGAGTTCCCGCAGCTGGGTGATGACATCGCCGCGGAGTCGACTGGCCTCGATTACGGGCAATCCGAGTTCGAGGGCGCGGGTCTTCACCGGTGACGGTGTGAGGACTCTTTTCCGCCCCACGGGTGCATCGGGTCGGGTGAGCACCGCACGGATCCGATGGTCCGAATCGGCTAAGGCCTCGAGGGCGGGAACTGCGACATCAGGGGTGCCGGCGAAGACGATATCCACACGGGGAATTCTACTTGTTCGACCGTCAGTCACAGCGACCGGGGATCATCGATGTGCACTCGCACCTGTGGCTGCTTCTTCGCCGAGCGGGAGGCGATGATCTCGGCCACTCTCGTTCCGACCCGGTCTCCGGCGGAGAACGGGTAGGCGCTGACGCTGCGCTGCCCGTCCTCGGCGTCTTCGCGCAGGAGCTCCTCGACTTCGCCGATCTCGCCGATCACCTCGTCGATGTCCGCACCGGCTCCCGTGAGTTCGATGATCCGTCGGTAGGGCGGGAAGCCGAGGACCTTTCGGTCGCTCAGCTGCCGTGACATGAACGTCGTCGGGTCGAAGGCGGTCAGGGTCTGCCGAATGAGTTCGTCTTCGTCGCCGAGGTAGACGACTCCGCCGTCATCGCGCGAGCGCACGAGGGAGGCGCCGCGCAGTCGACGGGCCACGCTTTCGTCGATCGAGCGCATCCACGGTCCCGGCCACAGCGAGTCCAGGAGGATCGCCGCGGCGTAGCCGCCGAGCACATAGGGTTCGGCCCCCGTCGTGGCCACCACGAGTCGCGGGGTCTCGTCGAGTGCGGTGGAGATGTGGTCGCCTCCGGATTCGACGATCTCGACGTCCGGCAGCGCTCGGGCGAGCTCTTCGACGGTGCGGGCCCGGCCGCGCACGATCGACCGCACCTGGTGCGAGCGGCACCGCAGACAGCTGAAGGCCTCCGAGTGGTACCCGCAGGATCGGCAGGCGAAGGGACCGACCTCCGATTGCGTGGTCAGCGTCGCCTGGCATTGGGGGCAGCGGGCGACTTCCTGGCAGCGGGCGCAGGCGAAGACCGGATAGTAGCCGGACCGCGGCACCTGCACAAGGACCGGACCGGGCACTCCCCCGTCGCGGGGACGCGGGCGCAGGGCCGTGCGCATGATCTGCCAGGCCCGGCTGGGGATGCGCTGCCAGGCGAACGGGTCCCGATCCTCGTCGGGGACGAAGACGACCGGGGCGGCATGCCGCCTGGCCGGGCCGACCGGTGTGACGTCGGCCAGCCACCCGATTTCGACGAGCCGCTGCACTTCGGCGCTGCGGTCGGTGGAGACGAAGAGCAGTTCGGTGTCCTCGATCGTCGACCGCAGCAGACAGACCTCCCGGGCGTGCGGGTACGGGGCGTGCTGATCGAGGAAGTTGAGGTTCGCGTCGTCGGTACAGATGATGAGCCCGAGATCGGCGACGGGTGCGAAGGCGGCCGCTCGCGTGCCGATGGTGACTCTCGTGTGACCGAGCAGTCCGCGCAGCCAGGCCTGCCATCGCAGCTCCGGTGACTGGTCGGCGCTGAGCACCGAGACCTCTGCGATCCCGGCGTGGGTGAGCGCCGCATGGAGCACGGCGAGTTCACGATGATCGGGTACGAGCCAGAGCACGGATCGGCCTGCGTCGAGGGTTGCCCGTGCGGCATCGAGTCCGGCGCGGATCCAGCTGAGACCCGGAGTCGACCCGGGAGTGCAGGCCAGAGCCCGGCGCCGAGGCGGTGCCGAGGGCTCGTCGGCCGTCGGCTCCTCCCCTGCCGCGAGAACCCACTCGCCGAGGCGGCCCAACAGCTGCGGATCATCCGCCGCACCGTCGTCCGGTCCTGCTAAGGGGTTTTCGGTCTTCGCGTCGGCTGGATCGGCCGGTGTCCCGGACTTCTCCGCCTTGAGCACGGCTTTCTCCCCGCGGGCATGGCGCGGCGGGATGGCCAGGCGCAGCACATCGGCGAGCGTGCCGCCGTAGCGACGCGCAACGGCTTCGCTCAGTGCGAGCAGATCCTCACTGAGCACCTGGATGGGTCCGCTGATGCGTTGGATCGTCGCCAACGGCCCGATGTGCTCCGAGGAATCGACGCGTTCGAGCAGATAGCCGTCACGCAGCTTCCCTGCGAATTTCACCCGCACGCGCACACCGGGCAGGGCCGCCTCGGCGAGCTTCTCCGGGACCGCATAGTCGAAGGTGCGCGCCAGGTGCGGGACGGGATGGTCGATGAGCACACGGGCGACCGGATCGGTCGGGGCCAGGGGCACCTGGCCCTCAGCCGAGGTTCCGGTGTCGATCGGGAGGGGTTCGTCCACGCCGACGGCAGACTAGTTGGAGGACACGGCGCGCAGCAGATCCTCGGCGCGGTCCGTGACCTCCCAGGTGAAGTCGGGAAGTTCGCGGCCGAAGTGGCCGTAGGTCGAGGTCTGCGAGTAGATCGGGCGCAGCAGATCGAGTTCCTGGATGATCATGGCCGGGCGCAGGTCGAAGACCTCGCGGATGGCTCGGGAGATCGCATTCGGATCGACCTTCTCGGTTCCGAAGGTCTCGACGTACAGGCCCATCGGGTCGACACGTCCGATCGCATAGGACACCTGCACTTCGGCACGGTCGGCGAGACCGGCGGCGACGACGTTCTTCGCCACCCAGCGCATCGCGTAGGCCGCGGAGCGGTCGACCTTCGACGGATCCTTGCCGGAGAACGCACCGCCTCCGTGGCGGGAGAATCCGCCGTAGGTGTCGACGATGATCTTCCGCCCGGTCAGACCGGCATCGCCCATCGGCCCGCCCGTGACGAAGGGACCGGCGGGGTTGATGTGGATGTTCGCGCCCGAGGTGTCGAGACCGGAATTCGCGATCACCGGATCGATGACGAGTTCCTTGATCTCAGTGTGCAGCTGGGACTGGCTGGTGTCCGCCGAGTGCTGGGTGGAGACGACGACGTTCTCGATCGATACGGCTTCGTCCCCGTCGTAGCCCAAGGTCAGCTGCGTCTTGCCGTCGGGGCGCAGGTAGTCGAGGCGACCGGACTTGCGCACCTCTGAGAGCTGCTCGGCCATCCGGGAGGCCAGGTGGATGGGCAGGGGCATGAGCACGTCGGTGGAGTTGTCGGCATAGCCGAACATCAGCCCCTGGTCTCCGGCGCCGAGGCTCGTACCGTGGTCGGAGGATTCGACCGCTTCGCGGAAGTCCAACGGGTTCGTCACACCGGAGTGGATGTCCGTGGACTGGCTGCCGATGGACACGGAGACTCCGCAGGAATGTCCGTCGAAGCCGGTGTCCGAGGAGTCGTAGCCGATTCCGGTGATGAGGCTGCGCACGATTCCGGCGACATCGGCATAGGCGGCAGTATTCACCTCACCGGCGACGTGGACGAGTCCGGTGGTGACCATGGTCTCCACGGCCACTTTGGCGTTGGGGTCCTGACGGAGCAGGTCGTCGAGCACCGCATCGCTGATCTGGTCGCAGATCTTGTCGGGATGTCCCTCGGTGACGGACTCGGATGAGAAGAAACGCAGATTTGTGTGTGTCACGTTGTCGATTCTACGTGGGTGAACTGGTCGGACACGGCCGCGATGACCTTTTGTGAAACGTGGTCCTTCGACCCGTGGAATTCCTCGCCGACGGCGATGTCACCGTGCTCGGCGGAGATGATCTGGACCATGGTGTCGTCGTGGCCGAAGGCACGGTCGTCGGAGACGTCGTTGAACACGAGCAGGTCGACGCCCTTGCGTTGGAATTTGGACCGTGCGTAATCGAGGGCGGTTGTGCCGGCGTCACCGGTCTCGGCGGCGAATCCGACGATGATCTGCTCGCGAAGGCCGGTCTGCCGACTGCGCTCGTCGACGAGACCGCGCAGGATGTCCGGGTTCTGCACGAGCCGCAGGGTGAGCCCTTCGTCTCCGGACTTCTTCATCTTCGAGTCCGTGGTCTCGGCGGGTCGGTAGTCGGCGACTGCGGCGGCCATGATGATGGCATCGGCGCGCATCTGGGCCGAGTGCATCGCCTCCTGCAGCTCCAGGGTGGATTCGACCTGGGTGATCGTGATGTCACTGGGCAGTCCCGACAGCAGTCCGGTATCGATGTTCGCGGCGACGAGTTCGACGTGGGCGCCGGCGGCATGGGCCGCCTTTGCCAGGGCGATGCCCTGTTTGCCCGAGGAGCGGTTGCCGAGGAAGCGGACGGGGTCGAGCGGCTCTCGGGTGCCGCCGGCGCTGATGACGATGCGGCGGCCGGACAGGTCACCGCGCAGGTCGGATGCCGTGCTCACGGGATCGTTCGCGGAGGCGTTCTTGACCGAGAGTGCATAGTCGACGATGTCTTCGGGCTCCGGCAGGCGTCCGGGACCGGAATCGGGTCCTGTGAGGCGTCCGACAGCAGGGTCGAGGACGTGGATGCCGCGGGAGCGCAAGGTTGCGATATTGGCCACGGTGGCGGGATTGAGCCACATCTCCGTGTGCATGGCCGGGGCCACGACCACCTCGGCGGTGGTGGTGAGCACGGAGGCGGTGAGCAGATCGTCTGCCCGTCCGGCGGCGATCTTCGCGATGAGATCGGCGGTCGCCGGGGCGATGATGACGAGTTCGGCCTCCTGCCCGATCCGGACATGGTTGACGGTGTCGATCTCGTCGAAGACGTCGGTGGTCACCGTCTGCCCGGACAGGGCTTCGAGGGTGGGGCCGCCGATGAATTTCAGCGCGTTGGCCGTGGGCACGACCTTGACGCTGTGGTCGAGCTCCCGGAGTCGCCGGATGATGTGTGCCGCCTTGTAGGCGGCGATCCCACCGGCGACGCCGAGTACGATTCTCACTGGTCGCTGAAGTCGATCGCGCCGTCGTTGCTCACGGGAGCGGTCGCTTCGGCCTCGGGTGCGGCCTGGATGAAGTCGGCTTCGGAGACCTCGCGGGCGACGATCTTCGACTCGTTGACCTCACGCAGAGCGATCGACAGAGGCTTCTCGTTGGTGCCGGGCGTGACGAGCGGACCGACGTTCTCGAGCAGTCCCTCCTGCAGCTGGGCGTAGTAGGAGTTGATCTGACGGGCGCGCTTTGCCGCGATCGAGACCAGTTCGTACTTCGAACCGGTGACGTTGAGCAGATCGTCGATCGGAGGATTAGTGATGCCTTCAGGCTGTGCGGGCAAGGAGATTCCCATCTAATCGGAGGTGGATATACCCATCAATGATAGGAGTTCTTCGGCCGCAGTGCGAACGTGGTCGTTCACGATGGTCACGTCGAACTCCGATTCCGCGGCCAATTCGCGTTTCGCGGTGACCAGGCGCCGTTCCTGCTCCTCCTCCGTTTCGGTGCCGCGACCGGTCAGTCGGGAGACGAGTTCCTCCCAGCTGGGCGGGGCGAGGAAGACGAAGCGGGCGTCGGGCATCTTCTCTTTGACCTGGCGGGCGCCCTGCAGGTCGATCTCGAGCAGCGCTGGAATCCCCTGTTCGAGCTTCTCCTCCACCGGCGCCGAGGGTGTGCCGTACCGGTGGCGTCCGTGGACGACGGCGTATTCGAGCAGCCGGCCCTCGGCGATGAGGGCGTCGAAGGCGTCGTCGGTGAGGAAGTGATAATGGACACCATCGATCTCTCCGGGGCGCCGGGGCCTGGTCGTGGCCGACACGGAGAACCAGACCTCGGGGTGGTTCTGCCGAATATAGGTGCTGATGGTGCCTTTTCCGACGGCGGTCGGACCCGCGAGGACGGTGAGTCGATTATTCACAGATCTGAGGTTGTCACACTCAGGAATATTTCTCCAACAGCGCGGACTTCTGGTGCACGCCCAGACCCTTGATCCGCCGGGAGGTGGCGATGCCGACCTCTTCCATGGCGGCCTCGGCTCGCCGGTCGCCGACTCCGGGCAGAGCCCTGAGCAGATCGAGCACACGCATCTTCGCGAGTGCTTCGTCGTCTGCCGCCTTCTTGAGCACGGCCGCGAGATCGGTATCGCCGGTCTTCAGCGCCGACTTGACTTCGGCTCGTGCCTGACGCGCCTTGAACGCTTTGTCCAACGCAGCGGAACGCTGTTGCGGGGTCAACGGTTCGAGTGCCACTTTGTCTCCTCTGTCACCATGAACGGGCAGGTAGGGAAGTTGTCTCAGTCTAAGACAAAATCCCTGCCGAGAGGCGATATGAGCCGAAATTTGTGGCACGGCGAGCCGGATTCCACCCGTCGAACGACCACCGATTCGGGCGACCACGGACCGACCTGCGGTCGGCACACCGGTGCTCAGACCGCTGCCGTCAGCTCACGATTGAGCGCGGCTGCCGCATCAGCCAGACCATCGGGTCCGGCACCGAGTACGGCCCGGGACGCGGTGGCGAGCACCTGTCCCGACGTCAGGGCTCGGTCGCCGAAGACCGCGCGCAGCTCGGGCAGACCGGCGCCCTGTGCGCCGACACCCGGGGCGAGGATCGGTCCCCCGCAGTCGCTGGGGTCGAAGCCGAGGTCTCGTGCGGCCGTGCCGATGGTCGCTCCGACGACGAGCCCGAAGGGACCGAGCTCCTCGTTCGTCCCCAGTGCCTGAGCGTTGCGCGCCCGTACGCGGGACACGATCGACCCCGCCACCGAATCGCCGTCTCGCACGGCGTGCTGGACTTCGGTGCCTTCCGGGTTCGAGGTCAGCGCAAGGACGAATATGCCCTTGCCATGAGCGGCCGCGAGCTCGAAGGCCGGTTCCAGGGCGCCGAACCCGAGGTAGGGCGAGACCGTGATCGAATCCGCGGCCAGCGCCGAGGCGGGGTCGAGGTAGGCCTTCGCATAGGCGCCCATGGTCGACCCGATATCGCCGCGTTTGATGTCGAGGACGGTGAGCAGTCCGGCGTCCCCGGCCGCGGCCAGGGTCTCTTCGAGAGCGGCGACTCCGGCGGAGCCGTACTGTTCGAAGAACGCGGACTGCGGTTTCACCGCGGCCACCGAGCCCTTGAGTTCGGAGACCGTGCGCAGGGCGAACTCCCGGACGCCTGCGGCGGTGGCCGGCAGCCCCCAGGAGGACAGAAGATGCTCGTGCGGGTCGATGCCCACACACAGCGGTCCGTGCTCGTCCATGGCGGCCGCCAGCCGGGTGCCGAACATCAGGCGCTCCAGTCCTGCAGACTGCGCACGTCGAACTTCGAGTCCCGGATAACCTCGAGGGAGGTCACGGCGGCGGCGAATTCGGCCAGCGTCGTGATCAGCGGGACGGAGTTCGCGGTCGCGGCGGCGCGGATCTCATAGCCGTCGGCACGTTCCTGCCGGCCCGAGGGCACGTTGATGACCATGTCGATGGTGCCGGCCGTGAGGTAGTCGATGACAGTTCGGTCCTCGGCGTCGGCCTCGAAGTGCTTGTGCACCTGCGTGGTCTTGATCCCGTAGCGGGAGAGCACGGCCGCGGTGCCGGTGGTCGCAACGACGTCGAAGCCCATATCGACGAGTTCCTTGACCGGCAGCACCATGGCGCGCTTGTCCCGATCGGCCACCGAGACGAACACCGTGCCCGAGGTCGGCAGCTTCACTCCGGCGCCGAGGAGGCCCTTCGCGAACGCGGTCGGGAAGTTGTGGTCGATGCCCATGACCTCACCGGTCGAGCGCATCTCGGCCCGAGGATCGAGTCGACGATCTTGCCTTCGACGGTGGTGAACCGACGGAACGGCAGGACCGCCTCCTTGACGGCGATCGGATGGTCGAGCGGCAGGGTCGAGCCGTCGCCTTCTTCGGCCAGCAGATCACCGCGCAGATCGTCGATCGTGCGGCCAACGGCGATGAGCGCCGCGGCCTTGGCCAGCTGAGTCGACGTCGCCTTCGAGACGAAGGGCACGGTCCGTGAGGCACGCGGATTGGCTTCGATGACGTGGAGGACATCGGCGGCGATCGCGAACTGGATGTTGAGCAGTCCGCGCACACCCACACCCTCGGCGATGGCCTTCGTGCCCTGACGGACGCGCTCGAGCACATCCTCGCCCAGGGTCAGCGAGGGCAGCACACACGCGGAGTCGCCGGAGTGGATTCCGGCCTCCTCGATGTGCTCCATGATTCCGCCGATGTAGACCTCATTTCCGTCGAAGAGGGCGTCGACGTCGATCTCGATGGCGTCTTCGAGGAACCGGTCGACGAGGACCGGACGATCGGTCGAGATCTCCGTGGCGCTGGCCATGTAGTCGAGCAGCTGGGTGCGGTCGTAGACGATCTGCATTCCGCGTCCGCCGAGGACGTAGGAGGGACGCACGAGCACCGGGTAGCCGATGTTCTCGGCGATCGCTGCGGCTTCGCCCGCGGTCACCGCGGTGCCGTGCTTGGGTGCGGTGAGTCCGGCCCGGTCGAGGACTGCGCCGAATTCTCCGCGGTCCTCGGCCAGGTCGATGGCTTCGGGCTGGGTGCCCAGCACCGGCACGCCGGCTGCCTTGAGCTTGTCGGCCAGGCCCAGCGGGGTCTGGCCGCCGAGGGTGCACACGACTCCGAGGACCTCGCCGGCGGCGAGCTCGGCGTGGTAGACCTCCATGACGTCTTCGAAGGTCAGGGGCTCGAAGTACAGACGGTCTGCGGTGTCGTAGTCGGTCGACACGGTCTCCGGGTTGCAGTTGACCATGATGGTCTCAAATCCGGCCGACCCGATCGCCATGGTGGCGTGCACGCACGAGTAGTCGAACTCGATGCCCTGTCCGATCCGGTTCGGACCGGAGCCGAGGATGATCACGGCCGGGCGGTCGCGCGGCATGACCTCGGTCTCGGAGTCGTAGCTCGAGTAGTGGTAGGGGGTCTTCGCCTCGAATTCGCCGGCGCAGGTATCGACCGTCTTGAACACCGGGCGCACGCGCAGGGCGTGGCGGATGCCGGTGACGACGCTTGTCTCGAGGCTGCGCAGCCCCGCGATCTGCGCGTCGGAGAATCCGTGGTTCTTCGCGACCTTGAGCACCTGGGCATCGAGTTCGTCGGCGTCGCGGATGTACGCGGCCACCTCGTTGATGAGCTGGATCTGGTCGAGGTACCAGGGGTCGATCTCACAGGCGTCGAATACCTCTTCCGCGCTCAGTCCGGCGGCGAGTCCGCGCTGGACGGAGTGGATGCGGTCAGCGGTGGCATGCGAGATGGCCTCGAGCACGGATTCGCGGACGTCGTCATCGGTCACGTCGGGCAGGTCGGCCCAGCTGAAGGAGGCGTCCTTCTGCTCGAGCGAGCGCATCGCCTTCTGCAGGGCCGTGGTGAAGTTGCGGCCCAGCGCCATGACTTCGCCGACGGATTTCATCGTCGTCGTCAGGGTCGGGTCCGCGGCCGGGAACTTCTCGAAGGTGAAGCGCGGGATCTTCACGACCACATAGTCCAGCGTCGGTTCGAAGCTGGCCGGGGTGACCTTCGTGATGTCGTTGGGGATCTCGTCGAGCGAGTAGCCGACGGCGAGCTTCGCCGCCATCTTGGCGATCGGGAAGCCCGTGGCCTTCGACGCCAGCGCGGAGGACCGGGACACGCGCGGGTTCATCTCGATGGTGATGATGCGTCCGGTCTTGGGATCGACGGCGAACTGGATGTTGCAGCCGCCGGTGTCCACGCCGACGGCGCGGATGATGGCGATGCCGATATCGCGCATCGACTGGTATTCCCGGTCGGTCAGGGTCAGTGCCGGGGCCACGGTGATCGAGTCACCAGTGTGCACACCGACGGGGTCGACGTTCTCGATCGAGCACACGACGACGACGTTGTCCTTGTTGTCGCGCATGAGCTCGAGTTCGTATTCCTTCCATCCGAGGATCGATTCCTCGAGCAGCACCTCGTGGGTGATGGAATCGGACAGTCCGGCGCCGGCGATGCGGCGCAGATCGGCTTCGTCGTAGGCCATGCCCGAACCGAGGCCGCCCATGGTGAACGAGGGGCGGACGACGACCGGGTAGTTGAGCTCCTCGGCGGCGGCCAGGGCTTCGTCGAGGGTGTGGCAGATGGCCGATCTGGCCACCTCGGCGCCGCAGGCTTCGGCGATGTCTTTGAACTTCTGACGGTCCTCACCGCGCTGGATGGCATCGACGTCGGCGCCGATGAGTTCGACGCCGTACTTCTCGAGCACTCCGGAGTCGTGCAGCGCAATGGCCGCATTGAGCGCGGTCTGTCCGCCGAGGGTGGGCAGGAGCGCATCGGGGCGCTCCTTCTCGATGATCGTCTCGATGACCTCCGGGTCGATGGGCTCGACATAGGTGGCGTCGGCGATGTCCGGGTCGGTCATGATCGTCGCCGGGTTCGAGTTGATGAGGATGACGCGCAGGCCCTCGGAGCGCAGCACACGGCAGGCCTGAGTGCCCGAGTAGTCGAATTCGCAGGCCTGGCCGATGACGATGGGGCCGGAGCCGATGACGAGGACGGAGTTGAGGTCTTGTCTCAGTGGCATGGGGTGTTCTCCTTAGGCCTGGGCAGCCGAATCGGCCTGGGAAGCGGACATGAGGTCGACGAAGCGATCGAACAGATAGCTCGAATCGTGCGGGCCGGCCGCAGCCTCGGGGTGGAATTGGACGGAGAAGGCGGGTATGTCGAGGCAGGCGAGTCCCTCGACGACATCGTCGTTGAGGCACACGTGGGAGACGGTCACCCGGCCGTAGTCGGCCTTGTGCGGAGCGATGGTCTCGCCCTTAAGCGGTGCGTCGACGGCGAAGCCGTGGTTCTGCGAGGTGATCTCGACCTTTCCGGTGGTCCGGTCCAGCACGGGCACGTTGATGCCGCGGTGGCCGAAGGGCAGCTTATAGGTGCCGAAGCCCAGTGCCCGACCGAGCAGCTGGTTGCCGAAGCAGATGCCGAAGAACGGCAGGCCCGCGTCGAGGACGGCGCGCAGCAGTTCGACCTGGTCGTCTGCGGTGGCGGGGTCGCCGGGACCGTTGGAGAAGAAGACTCCGTCGACGCCCAGGGCTCGGATCTCTTCGAAGCTGATCGACGACGGCAGCAGGTGGACGTCGATTCCGCGTTCGCTCAGTCGTTCGGGGGTCATCGATTTGATGCCGAGGTCGACGGCGGCGACGCTGAACCTCTTCTCCCCCTTCGCGGGGATGAGCGTGGGTTCGGTGAGCGAGACTTCGTCGACGAGGTTGGCTCCCGCCATCTGCGGGGAGGCCTGGACACGGGCGAGCAGCTCGGATTCGGGCGCCTCGGCGGCGGGTCCGGAGAAGATGCCCACGCGCATGGCGCCCTTGTCGCGCAGATGTCGGGTCAGGGCTCGGGTGTCGACGTCGGAGATTCCGACGATCCCGGACTCGGTCAGCCAATCGACGAGGTCACCTTCGGACCGCCAGTTCGATGAGATCCGGGAGGCGTCGCGGACGACGTAGCCGGCGGCCCAGATCTGGGCGGATTCGTCATCGGTGCGGTTGATGCCGGTGTTGCCGATGTGCGGAGCGGCCTGGATGATGATCTGTCGGTGGTACGACGGGTCGGTCAGCGTCTCCTGGTAGCCGGACATGGCGGTGACGAACACGGCCTCACCGGTGGTCTCGCCGAGGTGTCCGTAGGCGGATCCGTGGAAGGTCCGGCCGTCTTCGAGGACGAGGACGGCGGGGGTGGTTGAAAAGCTCATTGTGCCTCTTCGATCATTTCGCGGATGCGGTCGACGGTGGGGGTGGTGGATGCGGCGTAGCGGGCGCGGAAGCCCGTGTCGACGAGGGTGTCGCCGAGGTGCCAGGTGATGCGGATGATGCCTCCGCGTTCGACGAACTTCCCGATCATCCCGTTCGTGGTGTCCACGGAGACGATGTCGCGGCGCGGGATGAGGAAGTCCTCGCGTCCGGCCAGGTCCATGATCACTCCCCCGTCGGTGACGACGAGTTCACCGGTGGTGCGGATGCCCAGACCGTGGACGGCGACGCGTTCGAGCGGATGGCCGGCCTTCGTCGTCGACACGTAGGAGCCTTCGACAGGTTCGGACACGGCTTTGATGCCCATATGGGGCTTCGGCGGGGTGGCGACCTCTGACTGGGACTGTTTGCGTCGGCTCCATCCCCAGGCGATCGCGACGATCACGACGAGGATGACTGCGGCGACGATGAGTGTGCCTACTGTGGTGTCCATGTTGCTCCTGCCGGGTGGGGTGTGGTGAGTGACCCTGCGGCCAAGACCCGGTGGCCGTAGAAGAAGGTGTCGGTGACCTTCGCGGTCACCTCGACGCCGGCGAAGGGGTTGTTGCGTCCCTTCGTGGCGTGGTCGCCGGGTTCGATGCGGTGCGGTGCGGCCGGGTCGACGAGGACGATGTTCGCACTGGCCCCGACCTCGAGGCTGCCGTGTCCGGAGGCGCCGGTGATGCGGGCCGGGGCCGAAGACATCACACGGGCCACATCGCCGAAGTCGAAGTCGTGTTCGGCCATGGCGGCGACGACGATGGACAGCGCGGACTCCATGCCGACCATGCCCATGGCCGCTGCGGTCCATTCGCTGCATTTGTGTTCGGCGGTGTGTGGGGCATGGTCGGTGCCGACGACGTCGATCGTGCCATCTGCCAGGGCGGCCCGGAGCACCTGCACGTCCTCATCGGTGCGCAGCGGCGGGTTGACCTTGTACACGGGGTCGAAGGTGCGCACGAGTTCGTCGGTGAGCATGAGATGGTGCGGCGTCACCTCGGCGGTCACGGCGATCCCCCGGGCCTTGGCCCAGCGGATGAGGTCGACGCTGCCGGCCGTGGACACATGGCAGACGTGCAGCCGGGACCCGACGTGTTCGGCCAGGAGCACATCGCGGGCGATGATCGACTCCTCGGCGACCGCGGGCCAGCCGGGCAGACCGAGTTCGGCCGAGACCGTTCCCTCATTCATCTGTGCGCCTTCGGTCAGGCGCGGTTCCTGTGCGTGCTGGGCGATGATTCCGTCGAAGGTTTTGACGTATTCGAGGGCGCGGCGCATGAGCAGCGGATCGGACACGCAGATGCCGTCGTCGGAGAACATCCGCACGCGGGCACCCGAGCGTGCCATGGCCCCGAGTTCGGCGAGCTGCCGGCCTTCGAGACCGGTGGTCACGGCACCGACGGGGACGACCTCGGTGAATCCGGCGGCGCGGCCGAGGCGGTGGACCTGTTCGACGACTCCTGCGGTGTCGGCCACGGGAGCGGTGTTGGCCATGGCATGGACACAGGTGAATCCGCCCGATGCCGCCGAACGGGATCCGGTGAGCACCGTCTCGGCGTCCTCTTTGCCCGGTTCGCGCAGGTGGGTGTGCATGTCGACGAATCCGGGCAGCGCCACGAGGCCCGCGCCCTCGACGGTCTCATATTCGCCTGCGCCCAGCAGCTCGGGATCGACGATGCGTCCGTCCTGGATCGCGGTATCGGCGACTCCGCGTCCGAGGACGTCGGCTCCGCGGATGAGGTAATCAGTCATTGGTCTCCTCCTGACCGGTCAGCAGACGGTAGAGGACCGCCATGCGCACGCTCACTCCGTTCTCGACTTGGTCGAGGACGAGGGCGCGGGGTGAATCCGCTGCGGCAGCGGAGATCTCGAAACCGCGGTTCATGGGGCCCGGGTGCATGATGAAGGTCGACTCCGGCAGGTCGGCCAGCCGGGCCGCGCTCAGTCCCCACAGGCGGGCGTATTCGCGTTCGTTGGGGAAGAAGGACTCGTGCATCCTCTCCTGCTGGACCCGCAGCATCATCACGGCGGCGAAGTCCTCGGTGCTCAGCGCCGAATCGAAGTCGAAGTGAACGGTCACCGGCCAGTTCTCCACTCCCCACGGCAGGAGGGTGGGCGGGGCGATGAGATGGACGTCGGCGCCGAGGCGGGCGAGCAGGTGGACGTTCGACCGGGCCACACGGGAGTGCAGGATGTCTCCGACGATAGCGACCTTCGCGCCGTCCAGTCCCTGGCCGCGCGGTCCCCCGGACACCGGCCCCGAGGCGGGAACACCGGCCAAGGCCCGGCGCAGGGTGAAGGCGTCGAGCAGTGCCTGGGTCGGATGTTCGTGGGTGCCGTCGCCGGCGTTGACGACGGGGACGTCGATCCACCCGGTGTGAGCGAGACGGTGGGCGGTGCCGGCCCCCGAGTGGCGGACGACGATGGCGTCGGCGCCCATGGCCGAGATCGTCTGGATGGTGTCCTGGAGGCTCTCGCCCTTCGATACTGACGAGCCCTTCGCGGAGAAGTTGAGAACATCGGCCGAGAGCCGTTTGGCTGCGGCTTCGAAGGACAGCCGGGTGCGCGTGGAATCTTCGAAGAACAGGTTGACCACGGTACGTCCGCGCAGCACGGGCAGCTTCTTGACCTCTCGTTCGGACACGAGGGTCATCTCCTCGGCGATGTCGAGGATGCCGATGGCATCGTCTCGGCTGAGCGAAGTGGTGTCGAGCAGATGCTTCATTCGCGGCCTCCCGAGATGCTCACGGAGTCGTCACCGTCGATTTCGGTGAGAGCGACGTTGACGCGTTCGCTGCTCGACGTCGGCAGGTTCTTGCCCACATGGTCGGCGCGGATCGGCAGGTCCCGGTGACCGCGGTCGACGAGGACCGCGAGGCGGACCTTAGCGGGGCGACCGACATCGGCGAGAGCATCGAGAGCGGCGCGGATGGTGCGTCCGGAGAAGAGCACATCGTCGACGAGGACGACGGTCTTCGCATCGATTCCCGCGGTCGGGATGGAGGTGGGTTCGGGTGCCCGGTAGGAGCCGCCGCGCAGATCGTCGCGGTACATCGTGATGTCGAGGCTGCCGGCGAGTTCGGATGCGGTCTCCGGCTGCCCGGAGATGGATGCGATCGCCTCGGCGAGTCGGTGGGCCAGCGGGACTCCGCGGCGTGGGATGCCTAAGAGGACGAGGTCGTCGCTGCCCTTGTTGGATTCGATGATCTCGTGCGCGATGCGGGTGATCGCCCGCGAGATATCGGGGGCGTCCAGCACTGTTCGCTGTGTCATATTTCCCCTTCTCCGCCTCTCTGGACGGTGGTTAAAGGAGTGGTTCGATTCGATTGTAGACCCGGTGGGATGCCGACCGGAGGGCGGGTCCGGAATCCGGACCCGCCGGCTCAGATGAGTGTCGGTTTGACGTCGAGGATGCGGGAGAGCAGCCCCGAGACGAATCCGGGAGAGTCATCTGTGGAGAACTGTCGGGCCAGGGACACGGCCTCGTCGATGGCCACCTTGTCGGGTACCTCGTCGTTGAACAGCATCTCCCAGGTTCCGATCTCCAGCAGCGACCGGTCGACGGCCGGCATCCGATCCAGGGTCCAACCTTCTGAGTAGGTGGAGATGATCTCGTCGATCTCCGCCTGCTTCTCGGTGATGCCCTTGACGATCTCGACCGCGTATTCCTTCATCGGATAGTCGGGATCGTTCGACCGCATGGTGACGAGTTCATCCATGGCCA
The DNA here is from genome assembly GCF_057364765.1 of Brevibacterium sp. LAARM3_SD1. Taxonomy (NCBI): domain Bacteria; kingdom Bacillati; phylum Actinomycetota; class Actinomycetes; order Micrococcales; family Brevibacteriaceae; genus Brevibacterium; species Brevibacterium sp. LAARM3_SD1. The sequence goes on from NZ_JBNFOL010000019.1 coordinate 16,813, forward strand.
GCCGACGCTGCCCGGCTTCGAAGAGCAGCTCGAGAGCCCGGCGACGGGCTCGGGTACGTGCCGATGCCACTTACTTGACGCGACCGAGGTAGTCGCCGCTGCGGGTGTCGACCTTGACCTTGACGCCCTCTTCGAGGAACAGGGGCACCTGGATCTCGTAGCCGGTCTCGAGCGTCGCCGGCTTCGAACCGCCGGTCGAACGGTCGCCCTGGAGTCCGGGTTCGGTGTGGGTGATGGTCAGTTCCACAGACGGCGGGAGCTCCACAGACAGCGGGGTGCCTTCGTGGAAGGAGATCTGCAGGTCCTGGTTCTCGAGCATGTAGTTCGCGGCGTCGCCGACGAGCTCTGCGGAGATGTTGACCTGATCGTAGTCCTGGGAGTCCATGAACACGTAGTCGGTGCCGTCATGGTAGAGGTACTGCATATCGCGACGGTCGACATTCGCGGTCTCGACCTTGGTGCCGGCGTTGAAGGTCTTGTCGATGATCTTGCCGGTCGTCACGCTCTTGAGCTTGGTGCGAACGAACGCCGGACCCTTACCGGGCTTGACGTGCTGGAATTCCAGCACCTGCCACAGGTGGTTGTCGAGGTTGAGCACAAGGCCGTTCTTCAGGTCGTTCGTTGTCGCCACTAATTCGTCCTTCTTCGGTTCAGTCCTGATCACCGAATGGTGATCGCAGTCGGCAGTACGCGCCGCTCAGCCCCGGGTTCGGGGTCGACGAACGCGCCACTGGGCAAGTCTAGCAAGATTGAGCGGGAGCCTTCCATCCGGGCGAGATCAGTTGAGGCCGATGCCGATGCCGAGGGGAACCGTCGGCGAATCCTCGCCGATCTCCTGGTAGGCGGTGAAGAGGATGGAGGCATCGGGGATCTCGACGGTGCTGGGCTCGCCGATGTCGCTGAGGAGCACCATCCGCAACATCGCTCCGCGGGCCTTCTTGTCCCTCTTCATCGTGTCCAGCAGCTGCGGCCAGACGTCGGAGCGGTAGCCGACGGGCAGCCCCAGCTTGCCGAGCAGTTCGCGGTGGAGGTCGACGACCTCGTAGGGCAGGCTCTTGATCATCGACGCCACCTCGGCGGCGAAGACCATGCCCACCGACACGGCGGCGCCGTGGCGCCACTGGTAGCGCTCCTTGTGCTCGATCGCATGGCCGAGGGTGTGGCCGTAGTTGAGGATCTCCCGACGTCCGGATTCCTTGAAATCGCCGGAGACGACGTCGGCTTTGACACGGATGGAACGTTCGATGAGTTCGCGCAGCACCGGACCGTGCACATCGGCGATCTCGTCCTTCGAGTGGTTCGACACCAGATCGAGGATCGCGGGGTCGGCGATGAATCCCGTCTTGACCACCTCGGCGAGTCCGGTGAACAGTTCGTTCTCCGGCAGAGTCCCGAGCGTGTCGAGGTCGACGAGGACTCCGGCGGGTGCGTGAAAGGAGCCGACGAGGTTCTTGCCTTCGGCGGTGTTGATTCCGGTCTTGCCGCCGACGGAAGCATCGACCATGCCGAGGACGGTGGTGGGGATGTGGATGACCTTGATTCCGCGCAGCCAGGTGGCGGCGACGAATCCGCCGAGGTCGCTCACCGCTCCCCCGCCGACGGTGACGATGGCGTCGGTGCGGGTCAAATCGGATTGTCCGAGGACCTGCCAGCAGAACGCGGCCACCTGGACGTGCTTGGCCTCTTCGGCGTCGGGGATCTCCGCGGCCACGGCCTCGAGGCGGCCGCGGCCAGGTCGTCACGAACGGTCTCACCGGTGGTGCGCAGGGCGCGCGGGTGGATGACGAGGACCTTCTCGACGCGGTTTCCGAGCAGCTCGGGCAGTTCGCCGAGCAGTCCCTGGCCGACGAGGACGGGGTAGTTCCCGCCGGCGTCCACATTGATGCGTGTGAGGCTCATTCGTCCGTCTTCCTGATCATTCGAAGTCATATCAGGCCCAGCCTAGTCCTCGCTGAGTCGCCGTGGCGACGCGGGTTCGCCGAAGGTCACGGATATCTCAGTCCGCGGATTGGGGTCCACCCTCATCGGAATGGGCGTATTTCGCGTACTCTTCGGCACGCTGCAGACCGGTGAGGACGTCGACGACCCGGTTGACCACCGTCGACGGCGGTGAGTTCGAGGCCTGGACGCGGAAGGTCGCGACCTGTTCGTAGAGCGGTTCGCGCTCGTTGACCAGCGCCAGCCAGTTCTCCACCGGGCTTCCCGCACCGCGCAGCAGCGGCCGGTGCGGGGCGGTCAGCCGCTGTGCGACGGTCTCGACGTCGATATCGATGTGCACGACCTTGATCGCCGGGTGCTTCAGCTGTGCCCGGGTGCCGGGGTTGAGGATCGCTCCCCCGCCCAGGGAGACGATGCCCGGCCGATCAAGCAGCCGACGCAGCGCTCTGCGCACGACCTCTCGTTCGATGCGTCGGAAGTGATCTTCGCCCCGTTCGACGAAGATCTCCGAGATCACCCCGTACTTGTCGACGATGTTCGCGTCCGTGTCCGTCAGCGGCAGACCGAGCCGGTCGGCCAGCAGCCGACCGATCGTCGATTTCCCTGCCGCCGGCGGACCGGAGAGCACGATGCGCGAAAGCGCGGCGGGGACCGGTTCCAGGGGCGGAACCGGTTTGGGCAGCGGGGTGTGGTTCATCGTCCGATGCGGAGGTTCTCCGGAATGGCCGCGACATAGGCGTCCAGGTTCCGCTTCGTCTCGGCAACGGAGTCTCCGCCGAACTTCTCGACGACCGCCTCGGCGAGCACGAGTGCCACCATGGCTTCGGCGACGACGCCCGAGGCGGGCACCGCGCACACGTCGGAGCGCTGGTGGTTCGCCTTGGCGGCCTCGCCGGTTTCGACGTCGACCGTCGCCAGGGCGCGCGGCACCGTGGCGATCGGCTTCATTCCCGCCCGCACACGCAGCGGTCCGCCGGTCGACATTCCGCCTTCGGTGCCGCCGGCGCGGTTGCTCGTGCGGCGGAATCCGTCGGGTCCGACTTCAAGTTCGTCATGGGCGCGCGAGCCGGGACGCTTCGTGGTGAGGAATCCGTCTCCGACCTCGACTCCCTTGATCGCCTGGATGCCCATGAGGGCACCGGCCAGGCGGGAGTCGAGACGACGGTCCCAGTGCACGTGGGAGCCGAGTCCAGGAGGCAGATCGTAGGCGAGGACTTCGACGACTCCGCCGAGGGTGTCCCCGGCCTTCTTCGCCGCGTCGATCTCGGTGACCATCGCCGCCGAGAGGTCCGCGTCGAAGCAGCGGACAGGATCGGCATCCAGGGCCTCGACATCGGCCGCGGTCGGCAGTGCGGGCAGCGCATCGGCCGAGTGTTCGGCTCCGCCGATGGCCACGGTGTGGGACACGAGGGTGATGCCCAGTTCGCCGAGGAACTTCGCGGCGACAGTGCCCAGTGCCACGCGCATCGCGGTCTCACGTGCCGAGGCGCGCTCGAGCACGGGGCGGGCTTCGTCGAAGCCGTATTTCTGCATTCCGACGATATCGGCATGCCCGGGGCGCGGACGGGTCAGCGGGGCGTTGCGTGCCAGTCCTTCGAGTTCGGAGGCGTCGACGGGGTCCGGGTTCATCACGGATTCCCATTTCGGCCATTCGGTGTTGCCGACCTCGATCGCCACCGGTGAGCCCAGGGTCTGCCCGTGTCGGACGCCGCCGAGGAGACGCACCTCGTCGGCTTCGAACTTCATTCGTGCGCCGCGGCCATAGCCGAGTCGGCGGCGAGCCAGGCTCGCTCGAATATCGTCCCTGGTGATCGGTACATGGGCGGGAAGCCCTTCAATGATCCCGGTCAGCGCTTCGCCGTGGGATTCGCCTGCAGTCAGCCATCTCAACATTCCACCGATTCTACAAAAGTATTGGGGCGAACAGGCACCCGAGCCACATGCCGGAAAGCATGGCGGGTCCGAAGGCGATGGTCACCCCGCGGACCCGACCGGCGCGCACCGCACCGATGAGCGCCCAGACGCCAGCGATGAGCATCACCACCACAAGAACGAGGGTCGGTGCCCACAGGTCGAAGAGACCGGCGACGGCGAAGACGATGAACGCGAGCTTGACGTCCCCGAGACCCATCGTCCGCGCCCGCAGCACTCGGCCCACCAGGTGCAGTGCGGCGAAGAAGGCGAGGGCGAGGACTCCGGCGAAGAATGACGAGAACCACATCGACAACTCTCCGAGTACGGAGCCGGTGATGATGAGCCCCAGGGCGACCACCGTCAGGGGGATGACGATCCGATCGGGCAGTCTGCGGACGCTGACGTCCGCGGTGACGAGGAATGGAGTCGCTCCGGAGACGAGGCCCAGCAGCAGGGCGGAGACGATGCGATCGGCCGAGTTCGGCTGATCCGGGGCGAACGTCTCTTTACTCAGCGGCGCATACGCACTCCATCCTGTTTCCAGCGGAGCGAGCACTGCGAGGGTGAAGACGACGGCGGCGACTGCGGCGATGATGAGACCCGCCACGATCGGTCCCGGTCCGCGAGCCCATCTGGAGGCCTGCCACTGCTGCAGGTGTGCGGAGTCGTTGAGCCAGACCCGTGGGGTTGCGGCGAGGATGAGGCCGCAGGCCAGGGCGGCCAGAACCGTCACGCCGATGGTCATTCCGTGCAGCACTCCGGCATCCATCGCGAGCTCCGGTTCAGTCCCGAGCCCGGGCGGGCGGGCCTTCGAGTGCTGCGTACATGGCTGCAGCGACCCGAGAGGTCAGTTCTTGTCCGGTCGGCAGGTTCTCGATCGTCGGCAGGTTCTCCGTCGTCCCTGCGTCGTCGGCCTGGGCGGCGGCGAGGAACATCTCGAACTGAGCGACGGCCTGTTCGACGAGCATCGCCGTGCCGTCGACGGGGTGCAGGCCGTGTGCTGCGGCTGCGGTGAGGAACGCCGACTCTGCGGCGTAGGCGACGTCGAGGGCGACCCCACCGGGAACCGGCGTCTCCCAGATCGGGTTCGGGGCCGCCTCGGCGGGCAGGGTGGAGATGACGATCGCCGACGGGCCGATCCGGGTCAGATCCCCCACTGAGGAGGTCAGTCCGATCCGCTCGGCCAGGTCGAGGACCCGGCGTGCACGGTCGGGATTGCGGACGCGGAAGTCGACATGAGCGATCCCGAGATCACGGCAGGCCACGAGCGCCGAGGCGGCCGTGGCCCCGGCACCGAGGATCGTCGCCCGTCGGGCTCCCGCACTGCCGGTTCCCGCACCGTGGGCCGCGTACGGGACGGATTCCATGTGCGGGGCGATGGCGCGCACGATGCCGCGCACGTCGGTGTTCGCCACCTGCACCTCACGGCTGCCGCGGACTAGCGTGTTGCCGGCCGCCGTCAGTGTGGCCGTCTCGTCAACGGTCCACCCGCGAACGCCTGCGAGGGCGACGAGTCGGTCCTTCAGCGGCATCGTCAGCGAGAACCCGACGTGCTCGGGGTGGGAGTCGAGGAATCCCTCGAGCTCTTCCGAGCCGAGTTCGAACCGGGAGTACTCGCTGGACTCCATATTCAGTGCTGCGAAGGCGGCGCGGTGGAGCAGCGGGGATTTCGAATGTGCGATCGGCGAACCGAGCACTGCAGCGAGGATCCTCACCGGCTATCCGTTCTCCTTGCTGTGCTCGCGCAGCCACTTGCGGTAGATCTCGACGTTCTTCTTGTGGTCCTCGTAGTTGTCGGCGAACTTCGTCTCGCCCGTGTCCGGGTTCGTTGCGACGAAGAACTGCCAATCGCCGTCGGCGGGTTCGAGCGCCGCCTCGACGGCTCCCTGGCTCGGCGAGTTGATGGGTCCGGGAGGCAGCCCCTTCTTCTTGTACGTGTTGTACGGCGAGTCGGACTGGCGTTCCTTCTTCGTCGTCGTCAGGTCGGAGCGGGCACCGTGGATATAAGCCACGGTCGCATCCGATTGGAGGAGTCCTCCCGTCTGCGATTCGTCGGAGATGCGGTTGAGGAAGGACCTCGCCACCTTCGAACGCACCTCGGGGTCGCCCGGGGATTCCTTCTCCACGAGGCTGGCCAAGGTGAGGATGCGGTTGGCGTCTTTGCTCTCGATTCCCAGTTCGTCGATTTCGGTCTCGGTCTTGTCGACCATCTCCTGGACGATATCCTCGGCAGTCTTCTGCTTGTTGAGGTCGTAGGTCGCCGGGTACAGGTAGCCTTCGAGGCTCGGAGCGTCGATCTCGAGTCCGTAGTCCTTCGGGGTCTTGTCGTCGATGGCCTTGTCGACCTCATCCGCGTTCATCCCGGATTCGATCATGATCGACTTGATCTCTTCGACCTGCTTGCCTTCGGCAACCGTGATCTTCGGCGGGGCGATGGGGTTGATGAGCGCTTCGACCGCGGCCTTCGAGCTCATCTTCTCCCGCATCGTCCAGGTTCCTGCCTGGATGGTCGCGTCACGGCGTTCGATCTCATCGAGGAAGGGTTCGGAGTTCATGATCACTCCGGATTCGACGAGCTGGTTGGCGACGGTGCGGGCCGACGAGCCGGGAGCGATCTCGATCGAGACCTCGTTCGTGCCCTGGCCCTCATAGTCGCCTTTGGGTCCGAACAGGTCGTCGAAGACTCCCCCGGCCGCGCGCACACCGAAGAATCCTCCGATGCCGAAGACGAGGATGCAGATGATCACGATCGTCGTCGTCCGTCGCCGGCGCATCATTCTGCGCCGCTTCTTCGCACGGACTTCTGCGCGGGTGAGTCCTTCGTCGGACGAGAACTCTTCGGTGATGGGGCTCATACGTCGTTCTCCTCGTCGGGCATCTCACGACCGGCGGGAACACCGGTGTTGTGTTCGTACTCGAGGGCGTTCTGGAGGATGATCACGGCGGCTTGGGCATCGACGATCTCGCGTCGCTGACGCGATGACTTCCCGGCCGCGGCGAGGGCATGGTGGGCCTCGACCGTGGTGAAGCGTTCGTCGACGAGACGAATCGAGGTGCCGGTCGCCGCGGCGATCCGGCGGGCGAATTCCAACGCCGAGGTGGCTGCGGCCCGGGCGGCTCCGTCGAGGGACTTCGGGTCCCCCACCAGGAGTTCGATGGGTTCGTATTCGTCGACGATCTCCCGCAGCTGCTTCAGTGCCGCCGGTTCGTCGCTGCGACGGACGACGGTGAGCGGGGTGGCCAGAATCCCGTCGGGATCGCTGGAGGCGACACCGATCCGCACGGAACCGATGTCGAGACCCAGCCGGCGACCTCGGCGGAAACTCACTGGATGGCTGCCTTGACCGCCGCAATGGCAGACGGGATCGCCGCGGGGTTGCTGCCCCCACCCTGGGCGAGGTCGGGCTTGCCGCCGCCTCCGCCGCCGAGTTCACCGCAGGCCAACGATACGAGTTTGCCGGCCTGCAGTCCGGCGGTGCGGGCCGCCTCGGTGGTGGCGATGACGACGACAGGCTTTCCGCTGCTCACTCCGATGCCGACGATCACCGCCTGGCGGTCGGCGACGCGGTTGCGCAGGTCGGTGACCAGGGTCCGGATGTCTCCGGCATTGGCGATATCGCCGAGCTCGGCCTGCACGAACAGCGTCTGGCCCACGGTCTGCGCCTCGTCGAGGAACTTCCCGGCCGAGGCCAGCAGCTGCTGAGCATTGAGGCGGGCGATCTCCTTCTCTGCGTCCTTGAGACGGCTCATCAGGTCGGACACGCGCGATGTGACATCGGTACCGGGGACTTTGAGCATCTCCGAGAGCGAAGACACGATGGTCCGTTCTGCGGCCAGGGACCGGAACGCGTCCATGCCGACCGCGGCTTCGATGCGTCGGACTCCGGAGCCGACGGAGGCTTCGGAGAGCACGGAGATGGGACCGACCTCGGCGGAAGCTCCGACGTGGGTGCCGCCGCAGAGTTCGCGGGAGAAGGGCCCGCCGATGTCGACGACGCGCACGACGTTCGGGTACTTCTCGCCGAAGAGCGCCATGGCACCGGACTTCTTTGCGTCGTCGAAGGACATGTATTCGGTGCCGACTTCGTAGTTCGAGCGCACTGCGAGGTTCGCCACCTCTTCGATCTCGGACCGCATCTGGGTGCTCGGGGCTTCGGGGAACGAGTAGTCGAAGCGCATGTATCCGGGCTGGTTGAGCGAGCCGGCCTGCACGGCGTGGCTGCCGAGGATCTCGCGCAGCGCGGCGTGGACGAGGTGGGTGGCGGTGTGCGCCTGTGCACCTTGGAACCGGTGGTCGTGGTCGACGGCGGCGAGCACTTCGTCGCCGACGCGCAGCTCTCCGTCGATGACCTCGACCCGGTGGGCGGGCAGGCCCTTGACCGGGTTCTGCACGTCGGTGACGCGGGCGGTGAAGCCATGGCCGGAGATGAGGCCGACATCGGCACGCTGGCCGCCGGACTCCGCATAGAACGGAGTCAGGTCGAGGACGACATCACCGCTCTGGCCGGTGGTGAGCACCTCGGCGGCGACACCGTCGGAAACGATTCCGCGGACCCGGGAATCCGCCTCGAGGCGGTCATAGCCGACGAATTCGCTGGTGCCTTCCTCGAGCAGTGCCGAATAGGCCGACAGGTCGGTGTGGCCGCCGCCCTTCTTCGCCTTAGCATCGGCTTTGGCGCGGGTGCGCTGTTCACTCATCAGTGCGCGGAATCCGGATTCGTCGACGTTCAGTCCGGCTTCGGAGGCCATCTCAAGCGTGAGGTCGATGGGGAACCCATGGGTGTCGTGGAGGGCGAAGGCGATGTCGCCGCTGATGGTCTTGTTCTCGCCGCTCAGCGACTGCGCGGCAGTGGTGAACAGCTGGGTGCCGGATTCGAGGGTGCGCAGGAACGCCTTCTCCTCGGCGAACGCGACTCGGGAGATCCGGTCGAAGTCGGTTTCGAGTTCCGGGTAGGACAGCTTCATGGCCTGCATGGACACGGGCAGCAGCTCCGGCAGGACCTCTTCCTTGACGCCGAGCAGGCGCATGGCGCGCACGGCGCGGCGGAGCAGACGTCGGAGGATGTAGCCGCGGCCCTCATTGCCGGGGCGGACTCCGTCGCCGATGATGATCAGCGCCGAACGGACATGGTCGGCGACTACGCGCAGCTGCACATCGGCGTGCTCGTCCTCGCCGTATTTCCGACCGGCCAGACGACTGGCGGCCTCGATGACGGGGAAGACCTCGTCGATCTCGTACATGTTCTCCACGCCCTGGAGCAGGAAGGCGACGCGTTCGAGACCCATGCCGGTGTCGATGTTCTTCGCGGGCAGGTCGCCGGCGATGTCGAAGTCGACCTTCGAGCGGACCTCGGAGAGTTCGAACTCCATGAACACGAGGTTCCAGATCTCGATGTAGCGGTCTTCGTCCGCCACGGGTCCGCCCTCGACGCCGTAGGCGGGGCCGCGGTCGAAGTAGATCTCGGAGCAGTAGCCGCCGGGGCCGGGCTGCCCGGTGTGCCAGAAGTTGTCTTCGTTGTCGCGCAGCTGGATGCGCTCACGGGGAATGGAGGTCTCTTCGAGCCACATGTCGATGGTCTCGGCATCGTCCTCATGCACGGTTGCCCACAGCAGTTCCGGAGCGAAGCCCAGTCCACCCTCGGCGACGGGGTTCGTCAGCAGTCCCCAGGCGAACTTGATGGCGTCGCGCTTGAAGTAGTCGCCGAAGGAGAAGTTGCCGTTCATCTGGAAGAACGTGCCGTGGCGGGTCGTCTTGCCGACCTCTTCGATGTCTCCGGTGCGGACGCACTTCTGGACGCTGGTGGCACGGTTGAACGGTGCGGGTTCGCGGCCGGTCAGGTACGGAATGAACTGGACCATGCCTGCGATGTTGAACAGGATGGACGGATCGGAGCTGATCACCGACGCCGAGGGGACCACGGTGTGCCCGTTCGCTTCGAAGTAGTCCAACCAGCGCTGCTTGATCTCTGCCGTCTTCAATCCAAGGCCTTTCAGATATTGCCTGTGCGTCGCCCGGCTGATGAGCCCGACGCGACACTTACTCGTGCGTATCCGCACTTACCAGGGACCAGTTTAATGGCTCAGTCGCAATATGCGAGATGGCGCGGCGTGCCGGGGCCGTCGAAGTCGACCGCTTCGCGAGTCCGTAGCTCCCACTCCACTCGGCGGACCGCTTCCTCCCGCGCGGCGCGCGCTCCACCAAGTTTCGACCGAACGGCCCACTTTTGGGTGAATAGCCCCTGTTTGAAACAGTGCTGCTCACCTTAAAGTGGGCCGCAGCCGAACCAGTTGCCACCTGCGCGGTTCAGCGGACTCCCGCGAATTGAATGCACGACTGCCCGGAACCAAGCGGTCCCGGGCAGTCGTGGTGGCGCGATGCGCTGTGTTCAGCAGATCAGCGCGAGTAGAACTCGACGACGAGCTGAACGTCACAGGTGATCGGCACCTCTTCGCGCTTCGGGGCGCGCAGCAGGGTTGCCTGCAGGCCCTCGAGGTTCACGTTGAGGTAGCCCGGCGTCGCGGGCAGGACGTCCTTGTGACCACCGGCGGCGGCGACCTGGAACGGATCCATCGAAGCCGAGCGCTCGTGCACCTGGATGGTCTGGCCTTCCTTCACGCGGAAGGAGGGACGGTCCACGCGCTGTCCGTCGACCGTGATGTGACGGTGGACGACGAACTGACGGGCCTGGGCCATGGTGCGGGCGAAGCCCGAACGCAGGACGAGGGCGTCGAGACGCGATTCGAGGAGCTCGACCATGGTCTCACCGGTCAGGCCGGGCAGACGGTTGGCTTCCTTGTAGGTCTTGAGCATCTGGGCCTCACGGATGCCGTACTGCGCGCGCAGACGCTGCTTCTCCTTGAGGCGGACCGAGTAGTCGCTGTCGTTGCGACGACGGGCGCGGCCGTGCTCACCCGGAGGGTACGGACGACGCTCGAAGTACTTCTCGGCCTTGGGTGTCAGAGCAATGCCGAGGGCGCGCGAGAGGCGCGTCATGCGGCGATTACGTGCTGGTGCTGGCACTGTATTACCTTTCATCAATGTGTTCTGCCGCGGTGGGCCCATCAGGTTCTCGCCCCGAACGCGACTGTTGTTTCCCCGGATGGGAAAGAGGGATTGAGCGTCGAGATCCGCTCGCACCGACCGCCTTTAGGTTGCAGGCACAACAGCTGTCTATCTTACCGGGTCCATGTCGACCGCCGCAAAGCGGAGCGGCGCCTCCCCGGCTGTGATCTTCCCGACTTCATTCGGACGGCGCGCCCCGGGCGATCGAGCGGTCCGCGCTCACTTCGGTCACTGCCGGCAGCCTTCTCCGTCGGTCACTGCCGGCAGCCTTCTCCGTCGGTCACTGCCGGCAGCCGTCTTCGTGGCTGTCGATGGCGGCATCGGCCACGGCCGCTCCGGAACCGCTGTAGATGTTGATCACCGCGTGGACCCCTGCACGGGCGAAGTGCTCGGCCTGATCGGGGCGCTGGACGACCGCGGCGATGGTCCCGGGGAAGCCGGCGATGCGCAGCTGTTCGAGAGCGAAGGTGTTCGAGTCGTGCAGCGCCATGGCGAGAACGACGGTGTGGGCGCTGCCTCCGACGACGAGGCGGTGCCAGAATTCGTGGTCGGTGGCGTCGCCTTCGAGCACTGTGAACTCGTCGGCGTGCAGGGCTTCGATGACTGTGTGGTCGTTGTCGATGCCGATGACGCTGCGGTCGCCGCGTTCGACGAAGCGCTCGTAGGCTCCGCGACCGATGCGGCCCATGCCGAGGACGACGACCTCCGCATCTCCGGTGTCGAGCGGCCGGTCGCCCACCCGCAGCCGGCTCTCGTTCTCATCCGGCAGGATCGCGTCGAGCTTCGCGACGATCTGGAGGCTGTAGGCGTTCGCCAGGGAGGAGCCGATCATCCCCAGTGCCACAGCGAGGGCGGTGATCGTCAGCCAGTTGTCCTCGAAGAGTCCGTTGTCGACTCCGACCGCGACGACGATGAGTGCGAATTCGGAGAAGTTGCTCAGGGCCAGGCTGGTGCGCACGCTGGTGCGGTTGCGCAGGCCGAAGAGCCGACCCATGAGGTAGAAGCTCACGAAGTTGAACGGCAGCAGCACGACGCACAGGGCCAGCGCCATGAGCAGATCCGACCAGGTGGGGACCGCTTGGAGGCCGATGACGACGAAGAACCCGACGAGGAAGAGCTCTTTGACGCTGAACAGCGACTTCGACATCTCCACGGCTCGCGGGTGGGTGGAGAAGAGAAGTCCGAGCACCAGCGCTCCGAGGTCGCCGTGGATGCCGACTGATTCGAAGGCGACATAGCCGGGCCCCAAGGCCATGACGACGCCGAAGAGGACGAGCAGCTCACCGCGTCCGACGCGGTCGAGGATCCGTCGCAGCACCCAGACGGCCGGGACGATCAGAACGAGCGCGAAGGCCCATGGGCTCGGGGGCTCTTCGCCTGCGATCGTGATGAAGGCCACCGCAGCGAGGTCCTGGAGGACGAGGATCGCGATGGCGATCTGGCCGTAGTACGACCCGTCGTCGGAGCGGTCTTCGAGCACCTTGACCACGAGCACCGTGGAGGAGAACGAGAGGGCGAAGCCGAGCAGCGCCAAGGTGCCCAGTCCCCCGCCGACACTGACGATGCCGATGGCGGCGGCCGCTCCGATCGTCCCGGCACCGAGGAGGACCACCGTGACCATGTGCAGCGCGGCAGTGCCGTGGGCTTCGGGCTGGAGAAGGGAGCGCAGATCGAATTTCAGTCCGATCGTGAACAGCAGCAGGACAACTCCGATGTCCGATACCTGCTGCAGTCCCGCGAAGGCGGTGAAGCCGAAGACGTGCAGGAGGAATCCGGCCGCGAGGAATCCGACCAACGGCGGGATGCGCAGCTCATGGGCGATGAGTCCCAGCGCCAGCGCGGCGGCGATCGTGATGACGATGTCTGCCATGCCGTCCTCCCCGATCAGCAGCTCTCACAGCGGGCGCCGTCGCTGCTCAACTATGTCAAAAGTACAGCTTTCGACCTGGGAGGCGAAAGTTTCCCCGCTGAGGACAAGGAGGGCGGTCCGTTCGAAGGTTCTTATGGAGGATGATTGTGTGAAGATGGGTGCCATGGACACTGCCGAATTGGACAGCGCAGAGATTGAACTGAATTCTCTCCTGCGCAAGTGCGAAGCAGTTCTCCAGGGCTCTACTCTCAGCCAGTCGAGGACGACTCTGATGACGAAGCGAGTCGGAGCACTGCGTACGGCCCTTGAACTGATTCACCGAGCGAAGCTGGAACTGGATGAGTGACGACTCCATCGACCCGAAACTCGGTGAGCGCCAAGGTCCGATGGATGCCCGCAGCGAGCCTCCGATATGGTCTCGGTCGCTGGATCTTCGAGCTTCCCGGAGGCGGCGTCGAGCCAGGTGAGACACCCGTTGCGGCGGCTTGTCGAGAATATGAAGAAGAGCTCGGACTCCGACCGGCCGATCTCACCCATGTATACACGTTCAGCCAGAACCAAGGCAGGCACGCCTATCCGACCCATCTCTATTTCTGCACCCACACATTGCCGGGCACGAAGATCACAGAAGACCCTCGGGAGGTCGTTCGTGCCGTCGACATGTCGGTCGGGGATTTCGACGAGTTGGTCCGCCGCGGCGAAATCGTCGATCCGTGTCTGCTCGTCGCCCGTCTGGTCGCAGCTCAGAAGGGCCTTCTGCCCCCGGTTGGCTGATCAGTTCTCCGGTCGCAGCAGCCGCCTGAGGTTCTCGAGCCTCTCGGACATGCTGCGTTCCATTCCGTTGCCCGTCGGAGAATAGTAGGCCTTCCCACGCAGCGACTCCGGCAGGTAATCCTGATCGGCGACCCCGTGCGGATAGTCGTGCGAGTATTTGTAGCCCTCACCGTGGCCGAGTTCCTTCGCCCCCGGATAGTGGGCGTCGCGCAGATGCATCGGCACCTCGCCGGCGAGCCCGTTCTTCACATCGGCGATCGCGGCGTCCAGGGCCCGGTAGCTGGCATTCGACTTCGGGGCCAGCGCGAGGTAGGTGACCGCCTCGGCGAGGGGGATCCGTCCTTCGGGCATGCCGATGTTGGCAACCGCGGTCGAGGCGGCCACGGCGATCGGCAGCGCCTGCGGGTCGGCCATGCCGATGTCCTCCGCCGCGGAGATGACGACTCGGCGGGCGATGAAGCGTGGGTCCTCTCCGGCGACGATCATCCGCGCGAGATAGTGCAGGGCCGCGTCGACATCGGACCCGCGGATGGATTTGATGAACGCGGAGACCACGTCGTAGTGCTGGTCGCCGTTCTTGTCGTAGCGCAGAACGGTCTCGCTGCTCGCCTCGGCGCAGGCGGATTCGGTGATCGAGATCGGCTCGTCGCCGGTCTCCTCGGTCTGGGCGGCGGCGATTCCGGCGGCGGCTTCGAGGACGGTCAGCGACCGGCGGGCGTCGGCTCCGGCGATGCGGACGATGAAGTTCCGGGCCTCCTCGGTGAGGGTGAACTGTCCGGTCAGCCCGCGATCGGATTCGACGGCGCGGTCGAGCAGATTGCCGACCGCCTCGTCGTCGAGAGGACGCAGGGTGAGCATGAGCGACCGCGACAGCAGAGGCGAGATGACGGAGAACGACGGGTTCTCCGTGGTTGCGGCCACGAGCACGACGAGCCGATTCTCCACGGCCGGCAGCAGGGCATCCTGCTGAGCCTTGGAGAAGCGGTGGATCTCGTCGAGGAACAGGACTGTCGTGCGTGAGTACATCTCCCGTTCCCGGCGGGCGTTCTCGATCACCTGGCGCACGTCCTTGACGCCCGCGGTGATGGCGGAGAGTTCGACGAAGGTGCGGCCCGGGGCATGGGAGATGACATGGGCCAGCGTGGTCTTCCCGACTCCGGGCGGACCCCACAGGATCACCGAGGAGGCTCCCGCCCGGTCTCCCCCGCTGGCTTCGACGAGCTGGTTGAGCGGGGAACCCGGGAAGGTCAGGTGCTCCTGGCCGACGACCTCGTCGAGGGTCCGCGGACGCATCCGCACCGCAAGCGGGTCCAGAGCACGGCCCGAGGAGGCCCCGGAGGAACCGGCGAAGCCCGGACCAGGCGGATCCTGGTCCGGGCCGTCGGAGAACAGATTGGGTTCTTGGCTCATCAGCCTCGGCGCGTCGTCTTCCGGTTCGAAGTCGACTCCGCCTCGGCACGCTGGGCGTCGGTGATCGGGGCCGGTGCCTGCGTCAGCGGGTCGAATCCGCCGCCGGACTTCGGGAAGGCGATGACCTCACGGATCGAGTCGACCCCGGCCAGCAGGGACACGATGCGGTCCCAGCCGAAGGCGATGCCGCCGTGCGGAGGTGCACCGAATTTGAAGGCTTCGAGGAGGAAGCCGAACTTCTCCTCGGCTTCTTCTTCGGAGATGCCCATGATCTTGAAGACGCGCTCCTGCACATCCTTGCGGTGGATGCGGATCGATCCTCCGCCGATCTCGTTGCCGTTGCACACGATGTCGTAGGCGTAGGCCAGAGCGGCACCCGGATCCTCTTCGAGGGTGTCGAGGAATTCGGGCTTCGGTGCGGTGAAGGCGTGGTGGACGGCCGTCCACGCTCCGCCGCCGACGGCGACGTCGCCGGCTGCCTGAGCCTCGGCGGCCGACTCGAACAGGGGCGCGTCGACGACCCACACGAAGGCCCAGTCGCCGTCCTTGATCAGGCCGGTGCGGGCCGCGATCTCGTTGCGGGCGGCGCCGAGGAGGGCGCGGGAGGAGTTCGCCTCACCGGCGGCGAAGAAGATCGCGTCGCCCGGCTGTGCACCGGCCGCCTCGGCGAGTCCTGCCTTCTCCTCATCGGAGATGTTCTTGGCCACCGGACCGGACAGGGTTCCGTCTTCGCCGATGAGCACATAGGCCAGACCCTTCGCCCCGCGCTGCTTGGCCCAGTCCTGCCAGCCGTCGAGCTGACGACGCGGCAGCGATCCGCCGCCGGGATAGACGACGGAGCCGACATAAGGCGACTGGAAGACGCGGAACGGCGTGTCCTGGAAGAACTCGGTGAGATTGTGCAGTTCGAGTCCGAAGCGCAGGTCCGGCTTGTCCGAACCGTAGCGCTCCATCGCCTCGTGGTAGGTGATGTGCGGGATCGGCGTGGTGATGTCGTATCCGATGAGCTTCCACAGCGCGGTGAGGATCTCTTCGGCCAGGGCGATGATGTCCTCCTGCTCGACGAAGGAGGCTTCGATGTCGAGCTGAGTGAACTCGGGCTGGCGGTCGGCGCGGAAGTCCTCATCGCGGTAGCAGCGCGCGATCTGGTAGTAGCGTTCCATGCCGGCGACCTGGAGCAGCTGCTTGAACAGCTGCGGCGACTGCGGCAGGGCGTACCAGGAACCGGGCTTGAGGCGGGCCGGGACGAGGAAGTCACGGGCACCTTCCGGAGTGGACTTCGTCAGGGTCGGGGTCTCGACCTCGACGAAACTGTGGGTGTCGAGGACGGACCGTGCGGCCTTGTTGACATCGGAGCGCAGGCGGATCGTCTTGGCCGGGCCCGAACGGCGCAGGTCGAGGTACCGGTAGCGCAGGCGGGTCTCCTCGCCCACGGCTCCGGAGTCCTCGGCATGGTCGGAGACCTGGAACGGCAGGGCCGCCGCTTCGGAGAGCACCTCGACGGTGGTGTCGATGACCTCGATCTCGCCGGTGGGCAGGTTCGGGTTCGTGTTGCCCTCGGGGCGGACCGACACGGTGCCCGTGGCCTTGACGACGGTTTCGTTGCGCAGCTGGTGGGCATCGTCCTCCCGGACGACGACCTGCACGATTCCCGAAGCGTCACGCAGATCGATGAAGGCGACACCTCCGTGATCGCGACGACGATCGACCCACCCGGTGAGGGTGACGGTTTCTCCTGCGTTCGCGGCTCGCAGGCTTCCGGCTTCGTGGCTTCGCAGCACCTAGGGCTCCTTTGTGATGTTGTGGTCTAGCGCGTGAACAATGATAGTCGCCCTGCGCTCAGCTCCGGTACACGCGGGGCCAGAGGTCCTCGTCTGCCGGAGTCCAGGTGTCCGGATCCGCTGTCGTCTGCTCTCCCGAGCGGATGTCCTTGACCTCGTGGCCGGACTCACCGTCGGTGAACCAGACGAACGGGATGTCGCGGCGTTCCGCGTAGCGGATCTGCTTGCCGAACTTCGCAGCGTTCGGCGAGACTTCGCACGGGATGTCCCGGGACCTCAGCGTCGCGGCCACGGCGTCGGCATCAGCCCGTCGGGCCTCCTCGGTGACGGCGATGACGACGGCCGAGGGGGTGCCGCGGGTGGCACGGATCTGCGAGTCCTCGCCGAGGATGAACGCCATGAGGCGGGAGACGCCGATGGACATGCCCACCCCGGGATAGTTCTTCTTGCCCACCGTGACGAGCGAGTCGTAGCGACCACCGGAGGACACGGAGCCGAGCTCTTCGTGGCCGATCAGCTGGGTCTCGTAGACCGCTCCCGTGTAGTAGTCGAGGCCACGGGCGATCTTGAGCTGGGCGACGACGACTCCCGGAGCGCGTTCGGCAGCGGCTGTCAGGAGCGTCGTCAGCGATTCGAGTCCCGCATCGAGCAGGGGGTGCTCGACACCGAGGGCACGCACCTGATCGGCGAAGTCCGGGGAGTCGGATTCGATGGCGGCGAGTTCGAGGCACAGACGCTGCTGTTCCTCATCGGCGCCGGCTTCGGCGGCGAGCAGTCTGCCGACCTCAACAGGGCCGATCTTGTCGTATTTGTCGAGGCAGCGGAGCACGGCTTGGATGTTCGTCAGTCCGATTCCGCGGGCGAAGCCTTCGAGCAGCCTGCGGTCGTTGACGACGATCCTGATTCCGGGCACGCCGAGCGGGGCGAGCCGGGAGAACGCATCGGCCACGGCCAAGGGGATTTCGACCTCGAAGTGTCCGGGCAGCTCACCGTCGGCGATGACATCGATATCGGCCTGGATGAACTCCCGGTAGCGGCCCGCCTGTGGGCGTTCGCCGCGCCAGACGGGCTGGACGCGGGCGGCCTTGAACGGGAAGCTCAGGTCGTTCGCGTTGTCGGCGATATAGCGGGCCAGTGGCACCGTGAGGTCGAAGTGGAGTCCGAGCGGGTTGCGTTCTGCGCCCTCCGAGTGGAGGCGGGAGACGGCGAAGATCTCCTTGTCGATCTCTCCGTCCTTGGCCAGCTGGCTGATCGGTTCGACGGCGCGGTGGTTGAGGGCGGAGAACCCGTGCAGGGCGAAGGTGTGTTCCAGCGTGTCGATGATGGCCTTCTCGATCACGCGTTCGGCCGGAAGCCGTTCCGGGAATCCGGACAGACGGGCTGACTTCGCCATGGTGCTCCTTGCTTTGGGTGCTGTTGCGATGCCGTGCGGCACCGTTGTGTCTTGTGGTGTGTGTCGTGTGATGTCTGAAACGAGTGGGGGCAGTCGCGGAGGCGTCAGAAGAACGGGTTCGTCGCGAGTTCCGTGCTCACGCGGGAGGCCGGACCGTGTCCAGGATAGATCGGCACGTCCGGGAGCGCGGCGAATGTCCGCAGCGACTCCTGCATCGCCTGCGGGTCTCCCCCGGGCAGGTCGACGCGGCCGATGGCTCCGGCGAAGACGACGTCGCCGGTGAAGATGACTTCTTCCGCGCCGTCGACGACGCGCAGGAGCATCGACCCTTCGGTATGGCCGGGAGCGGCGACCGCGGTGATGGTCAGCCCGGCGATCTCGAAGCTCTGCCCGTCGGTGATGTCGACGGCTTCGGGCGCGTTCCAGTCCTGCACGAGCGGGGCGAGCATCGCCGCGAACTGCGGATTGAGCGTCGTCGCCGGGGAGTCCAGACGGTACCGGTCCGCGGCGCCGAGGTGGACGGGCAGGTTCCAGCGCGCGAGCACATTGTTAAGGCCCAGAATATGGTCGGGATGACCGTGGGTGAGGAAGATCGCCTGCGGTTTGAGTCCCTCCTCGTCCAGCAGCTTCTCGAGTCCGGGGGCACAGTCGTATCCGGAGTCGATGAGAATGCAGGCATCGCGTCCGTCTGCACGCACGGCATAGCAGTTGACGTCGAGGAATTCGGCGTTGGTCGAGAACACATCCATGTGCAAAGTCTATCTACACGCGTGCCGATGGTTATGCTGGGATAACGTCTATCCCACAATCGAGTGATCGGCGGGTGGAATGACCCGCCGGTTCGACCGATGGAAACAAGGTGAGAACCATGTCGACCCCGACACCGAAGCCGACCCCCCGTCCGTCGTCGCTGCCGCGTCCGCAGGCCGCACAGGTGGTCAATGCCAGCCATATCGACCACGACGCCGAGGTGGCTCGCGCGGTGACTCATGGTCGTGCCGATGCGGACGGCAATGTGTTCGTCACCACTCCCGACGGCGAGCGGGCCGTCGGTCAGTACCCGGATGCCACCCCCGACGAAGCGCTCGAGTACTTCGCGAAGAAGTACGTCGAACTCGCCGAGAACGCGGTGCTGCTGCGCAATCGCCTCTCCGCCGGTGCGCCCGGTCGAGAGGTCGTCTCTGCGGCGAAGTCGCTGCAGGAGACTCTGCCGGAGGCCAACGTCGTCGGTGATCTCAAGGGACTGAGCGCCACGCTCGACACCCTCATCTCCGATGCCGAGGCCACGGAGTCCCGCCAGGCCGCTCGCGCCCAAGCAGCGAAGCTGGCCGCCGCCGAGGACCGTGAGACACTCGTCGTCGAGGCCGAGACCCTGGCCAAACAGGACCCGTCGAAGATCCAGTGGAAGCAGTCGGGTACCCGCCTGCGTGAGCTCTTCGCCCAGTGGAAGGACATGCAGCGCAGCGGTCCGCGTCTGCCGCGTGCCGTCGATCAGGAGCTGTGGGGCCGGTTCTCGCAGGCTCGCAACACCTTCGAGCACAAGCGCAAGGAGTTCTTCGCCGAGCTCGACAAGGTCAATGCCGAGGGCAAGAGGATCAAGGAGAAGATCGTCGCCGAAGCGGAGTCGCTGTCGGCCTCGACCGATTTCCGCACCGTGTCCCAGAAGTACAAGGACCTGATGAGCCAGTGGAAGCGCGCGCCGCGTGCGTCCCGCAAGGACGATGACGCGCTGTGGGCGCGCTTCCGCGCCGCACAGGACGTGTTCTTCTCCGCCCGCGATGCGGAGAACGCTGCCCTGGACGAGGAGTTCAAGGGCAACCTCGTCGTCAAGGAGGAGCTGCTGAAGAAGGCTCAGGCGCTGCTGCCGATCACGGATCCGGTGGCTGCCAAGCGCGAGCTGCGCACCATCCAGGACGTGTGGGAGGACGCCGGAAAGGTCCCTCGCGCCGATGTGTCCCGGATGGAGAACGGACTGCGCGATGTCGAACGTGCACTTGCCGATGCCGAGGAAGCCGAGTGGCAGCGCAGCAACCCGGAGACGAAAGCCCGCACCTCGGGTGCTCTCAGCCAGCTCGACGAATCGATCGTCGAACTCGAGAAGAAGCTCGAGACCGCGAAGTCCGGCGGCGATGAGAAAGCCGTCGCCGAGGCGCAGGAGGCTCTTGACGCCCGCCGCGCCTGGAGGGATCAGCTCGCACAGACCGCCGCAGAGCTCGACTGAGGCCGCGGTCCTCATCCACAGCTTCTGACGTTCGAGTCAGCGCCTGTCCACAGGCGCTCACCGGAGTCTTGTCAACGCCTCCGTACCCGACGATAGTTCGAGTATGGAGGCGTTGTTTCACCTGCGGGACTTCGGGTACGAGCAGCTCACCGAGCTCACCCTCGACGGCCTGCTCATCCGACTGACCGAATCGACCTGGGTGCGCAAAGGCGCGATCCTCTCCCCTGCGGAACGCATGGCCGCCCTGCATTCGCTCATCCCGCCTGGCCTCGCACTCTCGCACGACAGCGCCTGGTGGGTGCATCGCGGTCTCGGCCGGGCTCCGGCTCCGCTGAACTTCATCACTCTGCCCCGACGACGATGGATCGCCGATGACGGTTTCGACGTCCATGAGACGACTCTGGCCGACGACGATTGGTGCCTCATCGACGGGCTGCCCATCACCACGGAGGAGCGCACGCTCTACGATCTGCTCTTCCCGCACTTCCGGTACCGCACCGCGGAGTCGCCGCGCGCGCTGCGGGGAATCATCGCGGAGATCCCCACCGGTCTGCGCCATCGCCTCCGGGACTACCTCACCGAGGTGGCCCGACGGCCGTTCGTCGCACAGATGCGTGCGGTGTTGGACAGGGAGGATCAGCCGCCGGAGATGCGGTAGACGTCGAAGACCCCTTCGACCTTGCGCACGGCGGAGAGCACCGTGTCCAGATGGCTGGCGTCGCTCATCTCGAAGACGAACTTCGATTGCGCCACACGAGCCCGCGAGGTGCCGACCGACGCGGACAGGATGTTCACATGGGTCTCGGTGAGCACCTTCGTGATGTCGGAGAGCAGACCGGCCCGGTCGAGAGCCTCGACCTGGATCTGGACGAGGTAGATGCCGCTCGTCTTCTCGCCCCAGGACACCTCGACCATGCGTTCGGGTTCGCGTTTGAGGGAGGTCACGTTCGGGCAGTCGACTCGATGCACGGAGACACCTGAGCCGCGGGTGACGAAGCCGAGGATCTCGTCGCCCGGCACCGGCGTGCAGCAGCGGGCGAGCTTGACGAGCACATCGTCGACGCCTTTGACGATGACGCCTTCGGACGAGGAATGGTGTCCCGAGGACTGGCCGGTGCGGTTGCGCGGCTCCGGCGGCAGCACGACCGAATCGTCGTCCTCCCCGACTTCCTTGGCCAGCAGGTCGACGACGTGCTGGGCCGAGGACACTCCGTTGCCGATCGCGGCATAGAGGGCGCTGACATCGGGCAGCCGCATCTCCGTGGCGACGACTTGGAGAGCCTCCTGGCTCATCAGTGAGGCCGCGGAGATCGAGTGGCGGCGCATTGCTCGGGCGAGCTGTTCGCGGCCGTTCTCGATGGCCTCTTCGCGGCGCTCCTTCGAGAACCACTGGCGGATCTTGCTGCGCGCACGCGGGCTCTTGACGAAGCCGAGCCAGTCGCGGCTTGGTCCGGCGTTCTCGTCCTTCGAAGTGAAGACCTCGACGGAATCGCCGTTCTTCAGCTCCGTGTCCAAGGCGACCAGACGACCGTTGACCCGGGCGCCCATGGTCTTGTGTCCGACCTCGGTATGCACGGCATAGGCGAAGTCGATGGGGGTGGCACCGGAGGGCAGGCTCATCACCTCGCCCTTGGGAGTGAAGACGTACACCTCCTTCGAATTCACCTCATAGCGGAGGCTGTCGAGGAATTCGTCGGGATCGGAGACCTCACGCTGCCAGTCGAGCAGCTGACGCAGCCAGGCGGCGTCGTCGACTTCTCCGGCATCGGAGACCTTGACCGACCGTGCGGTGTTCGAGGTCACGGCCTTCGAGGACTTGCCCAGGTCCTTGTACTTCCAGTGGGCGGCGACGCCGAATTCTGCGCGCCGATCCATCTCGTGGGTCCGGATCTGGATCTCGACGGGTTTGCCGGCCGGCCCGATCACCGTGGTGTGCAGGCTCTGGTACATGTTGTACTTCGGCATCGCGATATAGTCCTTGAACCGTCCGGGAACCGGGTTCCAGCGGGCGTGGACGATGCCGAGGGTGGCATAGCATTCGCGCACGGATTCGACGAGGACGCGGACTCCGACGAGATCGTAGATGTCAGCGAACTCGTGTCCGCGCACGACCATCTTCTGATAGATCGAGTAGTAGTGCTTGGGGCGACCGGTGATGGAAGCTTCGATCCCGGATTCCTTGAGCTCGCCCTGGAGCTCTTCGGAGACGGTGGCCAGGTACTTCTCCCGTTCGGGAGCCCGATCCGCGACGAGTCGGACGACTTCGTCATAGACCTTGGGATGGAGGACCTGGAAGGACAGGTCTTCGAGTTCCCATTTGATCGTGTTCATGCCCAGCCGGTGTGCCAGCGGGGCGAAGATGTCGAGGGTCTCGCGGGCCTTCTTCGTACTCGACGAGGCCGGGACGAATCGCCAGGTGCGCGCGTTGTGGAGACGGTCGGCGAGCTTGATGACGAGGACGCGGATGTCCTTGGCCATCGCCACGATCATCTTGCGCACGGTCTCGGACTGCGCGGCCTGCCCGTAGGTGAGCTTGTCGAGCTTCGTGACCCCGTCGACCATCGCGGCGACTTCGGGTCCGAATTCCTCGGTGAGCTCCTCGAGTGAGTACGAGGTGTCTTCGACGGTGTCGTGCAGCAGTGCGGCGGCGAGCGTGACCGGCAGCATGCCGATCTCGGCGAGGATCGTCGCGACTGCGATCGGATGGGTGATATAGGCGTCACCGGATTTCCGGGTCTGCCCGCGGTGTGCCTCCTCGGCAACCTTGTAGGCCCGGACGACGAGGTCGATGTCCGCCTTCGGATGGTTCGACTGCAGGGCTCGGATCATCGGGCCGAGCACTCGCGGGTAGCCAGGGTTGTTCTGCGCCCTGGCCGCCCACCAGGCTAAGCGGGAGATGCCTCGCGGACGGCGCGATTCAGCGGACGAAGCCACAACATCTCCTCTCTCGGGAATCAGACTTCGGCGTGTGTCACCGGTGGGACGTCTGCTCCCCCGTTCTTCAAGCGTAGTTCACGCACGGCCTCCTCCTGTGCCTTGACCGCCGGTTCATTCGCGCGGAGGAGAGCATAGAGGGGGCTCGCGACGAACAGCGTCGAAGCGGCTGCCACTATAGTACCGATGAACAGAGACAGCGAGATATCGACGAGCGTTCCCGCGCCGAGCAGGAACACACCGATGAAGAGGATCGAGGCGATCGGGAGCACGGACACCACCGAGGTGTTGATCGAACGCACGGTCGTCTGGTTGACGCCGAGGTTGACGAGTTCGGAGAACTTGAGGTTCCGCTTCTCCTCGAACCTGGTCGTGTTCTCTCGGATCTTGTCGAAGACCACCACCGTGTCATAGAGCGAGAAGCTGAGCACGGTGAGGAAGCCGATGATGGCCTCCGGAGTGACTTCGAAGCCGGTGGCCGAGTAGATGCCCATGGTCACGATCATCACGACGAAGAGTCCGACGATCGCTGCCAACGACATCTTCCAGGTTCGGAAGTACAGCGCCATGACGACGAGCGCGATGGCGACGAAGATGACGAGCGCACGGATCATCTTGACGTCACGTCCTGTCCCCACTCGGGACCGACGAACGTCGAGGTGACGTCTTCGACCTTCACGTCGTACCCGGAGACGAGGGCGTCGCGGACGTCCTGCATCTGCGGATCTGTGAGCTGGTTCGTCTCGATCTGAACGGCCGTGTCGCTGGTCGGCGTCAGACGCGGCTCGGATCCGGAGACCACCTCGTTGACGATGCCCTCGCCCTTCGCCGCCGAGGTGTCGGTGACGTGGTCGACCTGGAACTGCGAACCGCCCTTGAAGGCGATGCCGAAGTTGAACCCGAAGATGAGCGGGACGAGCAGGGACAGGAGGACGAGGACGCCGGAGATGCCCAACCACAGCTTCGCCTTGCCCACGAAGGGGATGGATGATTCGCCGCTGTGCAGGCGGTTGCCCCAGGCAAAGAACCGTTTCATTTGTCAGCCTCCTTGCCATCGTCAGTCGCCGAGTCGTCGGCGGCATCATCGTCCTCGGCTCGCCGAGCGGCGGCCTTCCGCTCTGCGATGGTCATTCCGCCCGCCGCAGTCGCGGTCTTCGCCGCTTTCGCGCTCTTCGACTTCGCGGCCTTGGTCTTCTTCGTCGTCGAGGTCTCGTCCGATTCGGATCCGGTCGTTGCCGCGTTGGGCGTCTCGGAGCCGTCCTCGGGTGTCATTCCGGCCTTGCGCATCCGCGCCTTCTCACGGCGCTTCGCCTCGGGCGTCTTGTCCTTGTCATCGATGGACAGGTTGAGTGCTCCGCGGTAAGCGGAGGGTTTGACCCCGAGCAGTCGCGGATCCATGCCCGACATCGGGTGGCCTTCGCCGAAGAACTTCGTCCGGGACAGGAGCTGCAGCATCGGGTGGGTGAACAGGAAGACGATGAGCACGTCGATGATCACGGTCAGACCCAGGGTGAAGGCGAAACCTCGCACCGAGCCGACGGCCAGGATGTAGAGGATGACGGCGGCGAGCATGTTCACGGCCTTCGAGGCGTAGATCGTGCGCTTGGCTCGATCCCAGCCGACCTCGACGGCGGAGAGCAGATTGCGCCCGCTGCGCAGTTCGTCCCTCACACGTTCGAAGTAGACGATGAACGAGTCCGCCGCCATGCCGATGCCGATGATGATACCGGCGACACCTGCCAGGGACAGTCGGTAGCCGTATCTCCACGATGCCAACAACAGCAGCAGATACGTGAGCACACCGGCGACGACGAGGCTCGAGACGGTGACGAGGCCGAGGACTCGATACTGGAGCAGCGAGTAGACGACGACGAGGAGGAGCCCGACGAGTCCGGTGAGCAGACCGATCTTGAGGTAGTTCGATCCCAGGGTCGGCGAGATCTGGTCCTCGCTCTGGACCTGGAAGCTCAGAGGCAGCGAACCGTTCTTGAGCTGATTGGCCAGAGTCTGCGCCTCGTCGAGGGAGAAGTCGCCGGTGATCTGGGCGTTGCCGTCGGTGATGACAGCGTTCGATGACGGAGCCGAGAGCACGAGGCCGTCGAGCTCGATCGCGAACTGGTTGTACGGCTGCTGCTTGCCGGTGATGTCCGAGGTGATCTGCTTGAAGATCTCACGTCCGGTCGCATCGAAGGAGAGGTTGACGGCAGGGTTGTTCGTCTGCACGCCGTTGGCTCCCGCGGCATAGCCCGCGTTGGCATCGGCGAGGTGATCACCGGAGAGTTCGACGGGCCCGAGGATGTACTTCGCCTGGCCGTCTTCGGAGCACGAGACGACCGGTTCGTCCGAGGGCTTCTGCTGGCCGCCCGTCCGGTTCTTCTTGTTCGTGCAGTCGAGCTCCGAGTATTCCTTGATGATCTTGTCGGTCTGCCACTCGGCGGCATCCTTCTCGGGATCGAAGAGGGGCCGCGGTGTCGAGTCGGTGACCTTCGAACCCTCGCTCGAGCCGCTGCCCTTCCCGGACTTCTCCGCGTCCTTGCTCTCCGATTCCGAGGACTTCGTCTTCGCAGACGACTCATCGGTCTTCTTCTCAGCCGTTCCGCCGGCCTTGACGACATCGCCGCCGCCGGAGGGAGCCTGCGACTCGCCCTGGGCGTCGCCCTGCGAGTCGGCGCCGGTGAGGTCCTCGAGGCGTTTGCGCTCTTCGTCGCTCAGCCCGTCGTCGCCACCCGACTCCTCGCCGCCGCTCTTCTCCTGCTCTTTCTGGATCTGCTCCTGTGAACGCGGGTCACCGACCAGCGCCACACGACGGAACACGAGCTGAGCCGACGAACGCACGAGGTTCCGCGTCTCCTCGTCGGGGTTGCCCGGGAGGTTCACGACGATGTTGCGGTCACCCTGCGTCGTGATCTCGGCTTCGGAGACACCGGTCGAGTCGACGCGCTGGCGGATGATCGCCACGGCCTGATCGAGCTGCTCCTTGCTGATGTCCGTGCCCTCGGACACCTGCGGTTCCAGAATGATCGACGTTCCGCCCTCAAGGTCGAGAGCGAGTTTCGGAGTCGTCGTGGCGTTGGACCAGATGACTCCTCCGGCGATGATTGCGGCGAGGACCACAGTGATGATGGTCAGCCACAGGAAGCGCAAACCAGGGCGTGGTTTTTCTTCGATATCGGACACGTTTCAGCTTTCAGTCGGGAGCAGAGTGCGAGAACGGATCAGTTCTTCTTGTCAGTATCCGAGTCCGTGGAGTCCTCGTCCGCAGTGGCGGAGTCGGCATCGGTCTCAGCGGCATCCTCGGCGTCGGCGTCCTCGGCGTCGGCGTCCTCGGCGTCGGCGTCCTCGGCCTTCGCAGCCGACTTGTCAGCGACGACGTCCTCGGCTGCGTCCTCGTCCGCGGTGTCCTTCTCGGCGCGCTTGCGCTCGTTCATGGCGTCGAGCTCGGCATCGGTGATGGCCGGCTTCTCGTCGTCGGCGGCGGCATCGACGTCGCCTCAGCGGCAGGAGCGGCGGCGCCAGGGGCGTCGACGGGCGCTGCGGCCTGGTTGTTCTCGATCTGGCCGATGGCCTGACGGTGGACGCGCAGGACCGTTCCGGGGCCCGACTCGATGGTCACCTGGTTGTTCTCTTCGTCGATGGAGAGCACGGTTCCGAAGACACCGAAGGTAGTCATCACCTTTGCACCGGGCACGAGACCCGATTTGATCTCCTCCGCACGCGCCTTCTGCTTACGCCGAGAATTGAACAGGAAAAAGATCAGCAGCGCGGCAAGCGCAAGAGGGATCAGCAAATCCACAGATATCAGCCTTTCATATGAATGAATCAGTGAACCAGCTTAGTTCGTCCTCACCTCCCATAGCGAACTCAAATGCGGGGTTCAGAACTCATAATTTGCTGGGATCTGCATTTTCAGGTGATTCCAGGCCGCCGTCGTGGCCACACGTCCACGTGGGGTGCGGCTGATCAGTCCCTCTCGCACGAGGTAGGGTTCGGACACGGTTTCGACCGTATCGGCTTCTTCGCCGACGGAGACGGCGAGGGTTCCCAGACCGACCGGTCCCCCGCCGAAGCGCTTGCACAGCACCTGCAGAACAGACCTGTCAAGACGGTCGAGTCCGAGTTCGTCGACTTCGTAGACGCGCAGGGCATTGGTGGCGGCCTCCTCGTCGATGATTCCGCTCCCCCGCACCTGTGCCCAGTCGCGGACGCGGCGCAGCAGGCGGTTCGCAATTCGCGGGGTCCCCCGGGACCGCGTGGAGATTTCTTCGAGTCCGGCGAGTTCGGAGTCGATGCCGAGCATCCGGGCCGAGCGCTGCAGCACCGTGAGCAGGTCGGCACTCGAGTAGAAGTCAAGCAGCGCGGTGAAGCCGAAGCGGTCGCGCAGCGGTGCCGGCAGCAGACCGGACCGGGTGGTCGCTCCGACGAGGGTGAACTGCGGCAGATCGAGCGGAATGGCCGTGGCGCCGGGCCCCTTGCCGACGATGACGTCGACCCGGAAGTCCTCCATCGCCACATACAGCATCTCCTCCGCCGCCCGGGCCATCCGGTGGATCTCGTCGATGAAGAGGACTTCGCCCTCCTCGAGGGAGGACAGGATGGCGGCGAGGTCACCGGCGTGCTGGACCGCCGGGCCGGAGGTCACCCGCAGGCTCGAGTTCATCTCATGGGCGACGATCATCGCCAAAGTTGTCTTGCCGAGCCCGGGAGGGCCGGAGAGCAGCACATGGTCGGGAGCCTTCTGTCTGGCCTTCGCGGCATCGAGCACGAGCGAAAGCTGTTCGCGCACTTGCGGCTGACCGATGAAGTCGGCAAGCCCTTTCGGGCGCAGGGCCGCCTCGTCGTCGCGTTCGGCCGTTTCGGCCCGGCCGGAGACGAGCCGTTCGCGTTCGGCACCGGTCATCGTCTGATCGCCGAACTCCAGCTCATAGGAGTCGACCCCGTCTCTGCCCGTTCCAGGTTCGAACGATTCGGTCATTTCTTCGCACCCAGAACCTTCAGAGCGGCCTTGAGGACCACGGAGGTGCCGGCATCAGCACCGGTCTCCTTGACAACGTCGGCGACGACGTCCTCAGCCTGCGCTTCCTTCCACCCGAGACCCACAAGAGCGTCGACGACCTGCTGGTTGCCGCCGCCGAAGGACAGGGTCGGTCCGGGAGCGGCAGCGGTGAGCTTCGGCAGTTTGTTCTCCAGCTCGAGGATGATGCGCGAGGCGCCCTTCTTCCCGATTCCGGGGACACGGGTGAGCGCGTTGGCATCCTGATTCGTGATCGCGGCGGCAAGTTCGTCAGGTCCCATCACCGAGAGGATCGCCATCGCCAGACGCGGACCGATCCCGGAGATCGACAGCAGCACCTCGAAGGTGTGGTTCTCATCCTCGGTCGCGAAGCCGTAGAGCGTCATCGAGTCTTCGCGCACCACGAGGCTGGTGACCAGTTCGATCTCGGCTCCGTGCCGAGTTCCGGCCAGGGTGTCGGGGGTGACATGGACCTTGCGGCCGACACCGTAGGTGAGGACGACGAGGTGGTCAGCTGCGATCCGATGCACCGTACCGCTGAGGAAACTGATCACGAGCAGCCTTTCTTAAGGGGAACACGTGTACGAATCCAGGTTAGCAGGCGCCCGCTCCCCCATGCTCACTTGGCGCGCCGCATGGCCTCGGCCCACTGCTGTTGGGCCTTCGTCAGTCCGCTGCCCTGCCGGCCGCCGGCCTTGCGTTCGGTGAGGTCTTTGCTCTTCCCCGGCGTCGATTGGGCCGACAGCGCCCCACGCCAGGAATGGCAGATCGCGATCGCCAGGGCGTCGGCGGCGTCAGCGGGCTTCGGCGGGGCGTCGAGCCCGAGGATCCGCGTCACCATTGAGGTGACCTGCTTCTTGTCCGCACGTCCGGAACCGGTGATCGCGGCCTTGACCTCGGACGGGGTGTGCATGGCCACGGGCAGTCCGCGGCGGGCCGCCAGCCCCATGGTCAGCCCCGAGGCCTGTGCGGTGCCCATGATCGTGGACACGTCATTGCGGGCGAAGACGCGTTCGATGGCCACGACATCGGGTCGGTACGTGTCCAACCATGTGTCGAACGCCTCGGCGATGGCACCGAGACGGAGGTCGACGGAGTCTGCGGAGGGAGTCCGCAGAACGTCGACGGCGACCATCTTCGCCTTCCGGGCGGGCAGGGTGTCGATGACACCGAGCCCGCACCGGGTCAGTCCGGGATCAACGCCGAGGATGCGCATCAGGCATCGAGTTCGGCGAGGACCTCATCGCTGACATCGGCATTCGAGTAGACGTTCTGCACCTCGTCGCTGTCTTCGAGCGCATCGATGAGGGAGAAGACCTTGCTCGCGGTCTCTGCGTCGAGGCTGACCTCGAGTTCGGGCACAAAGGAGGCCTCGGCCGAGTCGTAGTCGATTCCAGCGTCGACGAGGGCCGTACGCACGGCCACGAGGTCGGTGGCCTCGCAGATGATCTCGAACTTCTCGCCGACTTCCTTGACCTCTTCGGCTCCGGCGTCCATCGTCGCCAGCAGAATGGCCTCTTCGTCGGTCTCCTCGGCACCCACGGTGATGACGCCCTTGCGGTTGAAGTTGTACGTCACCGAACCGGGATCGGCCATCGAACCGCCGTTGCGGGTCACGGCCACGCGCACCTCGGAGGCGGCTCGGTTGCGGTTGTCGGTGAGACATTCGATGAGCAGAGCCACACCGCCGGCGGCGTAGCCTTCGTACATGATCGTCTCGTAGTTGACTCCGGAGCCGTCGAGACCGCCGCCGCGCTTGACCGCACGGGTGATGTTGTCCGCAGGGACCGAGTTCTTCTTCGCCTTCTGGATCGCATCGAACAGCGTCGGGTTGCCGTCGGGGTCGGGTCCACCGTTGCGTGCGGCTACCTCGATGTTCTTGATCAGCTTGGCAAAGAGCTTGCCGCGCTTGGCATCGATGGCAGCCTTCTTGTGTTTAGTCGTTGCCCATTTGGAATGACCTGACACTGGTGTTCCTTCCTGTAGTTACAGCCTCTCAAGTCTATACGCTGACCGCGCCGACTCGTGCAGACTTCCCGTGCGCGATTCCGTGCGGAATCGCACCGGAATTCGCTGCTGACCTGTTCGGTTCCGCGATCGTGAGCTCAGTCGATGACCAGCGGCACGTCGGGAACGGACCCGGCGGTAGCCAGGTCGATAAGACCCAGGAGGTTCTTCGGATAGATCGTCTCCGTCGTGGCCAGGAGCTCCTCCCGAGTCCACCAGCGGAATTCGAGCAGGCTGCGCTTCTCGATGTCCGTCCATACCGCATCTTCGAGCTCGATGTCCTCGCTGGTGCGGAACGCGAAGTAGGTTTCGACCTGGCGCAGCGACTTCTCCGTGAATTCGAAGACCTCGTCGCGCGTGGCCAAGGGACCGATGAGTTCGTGAGGTTCGCATTCGATCCCGGTCTCCTCCGCGAGTTCCCGGGCCGCCGTCTGCGCTGCCGACTCGCCGAGTTCGGAACCGCCTCCGCAGGTCATCCACCATTGGTGACTGGGGGTCAGCAGATCCTGGGCACGGATCAGGAGAACCTCGTCGCGCTCATTGAGTAATACGACCCGTGAGGCTTTACGAGGTTTCATGTTTCTCCAGTGGTCGGCGGCGAAGGGAGGCAAGTGTTTGCAGAATAATGACGCTGGGGGATTTCGGCAAGAGCGCGACAGCGGCCCAGAGAACGATATCGGGTCTGCGCTTTACCGACCAACTCGACGTTCATGACGCGGTGTCGGAGGCAGAGGCGGCCTCTGGATCGGCCGCTTCCGGGAGGTGTCGCTCTTCGGCCGGCTGTGTCCGGTTCCCACCGCTCAGTCGGCGGTCCCACCAGTCGAGGATGGCTTCGAAGCGCTGCCTGCGGTGGCGGGGCTGCCCGGCCCGGGAAAGCTCGTGGTTCTCGCCGGGGAAGATGAGCATCTCGGTGTCGACCCCGGCTCTCTGCAGGGCCGCATAGTACTGCTGGGCCTGTTCCAGCGGGCAGCGCAGATCCAGTTCCGAGTGCATCACCAAGGTCGGTGTGCCGACCTGTGGAGCGTGGACCAGAGGTGATTGGGCCGCGATCGCCTCGCGGCTGCGGCTCGTGTACTCCTCGGTGAAGAAGCGGCCGATGTCGGAGGTCCCGACGAAGCTGTCGGGGTCGAGGTAGCCGCGTTCGACGATGGCGGCGCGGAAGCGGTGGTCCACGGCGATCGTCATGGCTGTGAGATATCCCCCGTACGATCCGCCCTGGATGCCCAGACGGCTGCGGTCGAGGGAGGGATCGAGGTCGAGGGCATGGTCGAGGACGGCAAGCACATCGGCCATCGCCGGTGCCGCCATGTCTCCTTGGACGGCGGTCCCCCAGCTGCGGGTGCGGCCCCCGGATCCGCGCGGGTTCGAGAACACGACGGCGTAGCCTGCGGACGTGAGCACTTGGGTCTCGTCGAACCACGAATGCGTGTACTGGGCGAAGGGCCCGCCGTGGATGTTGAGGATGACGGGAAAGGGTCCCTCCCCGTGCGGTTTGGCCAGCCAGCCGGTGATCGTCCCGGAATCGCCTGGCACCCGCAGGACCTGAGGCAGGACGGAGTTCGCCGGTGCCGGATGCTCCTTGACGATGACAGAGGACCCCATCGCCGTGGCGGCCCCGGACGCCGTGGGCCCGCCGAGAGCGATGCGGCCGAGCACGGCCGGAGAGTGCGGGGTCGATCCGGTGAAGACGAGCGTCTCGTTGTCGGCATCGAAGCC
Organism: Brevibacterium sp. LAARM3_SD1; assembly: GCF_057364765.1. Lineage (NCBI taxonomy): Bacteria > Bacillati > Actinomycetota > Actinomycetes > Micrococcales > Brevibacteriaceae > Brevibacterium > Brevibacterium sp. LAARM3_SD1. The sequence continues at coordinate 48,845 of NZ_JBNFOL010000019.1, forward strand.
GTTGACGACGGTGGTGTCGTCGGTGAGGAACTCGAGGTCGTCGATGCCGACCTCTGCGGCGTCGAGGCCGATGCGAACGATCCGGGTGGCCCCGTCCGTGTCGACAGCGGCGACGACCGCTCCCCCGCGGATCTGCGGCGGGATCGGTGCCAGCGCCACGGTCTCCGGGTCGGTCAGCCGCCTCGTGGAGCCGGTCGACACCGTGTGGATGAAGAGCCCGGGCATTTGCCCGACGAAGTCGAGTTCGTCCCGGGTCAGCGCATTGCCGAGCAGCAGCACCCGATCAGCGTCGATCCACACGTGCAGACTCACACTCATCGGCGGCAGGTCAAGCGGGCGCGACTCCTCGCGGCCGAGCAGCCACACGGTGCTGCGCAAGTCGGGCCGCCCGCGATCGGGTTCGACCGCTGCGATCACGCTCGCCCAGTGTCCGTCCGGGGAGAACTGCGGATCGTAGACGTCGTTGTCCGGGGTCGTCAGCAGAGTCGACAGCGGAACCTCGGACGCCCCACGCAGGCCCACGGTGCCGAGACCGGGTTCGGCGAGGTCGACGAGGAAGGCCCGTGCGGGTCGGTCATTCGTATAGCCGAGGCCGTTGGCCAGGTAGGACGCCGTGGTGATCCGGCGTGGGGCTTCTTCGGTCGCCGGAATGGATTCGTCGAGTCCGTAGCGTCCGGGTTCGGCGACGCGGGCGACGTAGAGGGCCCTGGAACGGGAGTCGTCGAGCGCGAATTCGGCCACGCCGAGGTGGTTGTCCGTGATCTGGTGTGCCGTCTCCAGGCTGTCACCGACGTAGAGCTGCGGGGCTGCCTTCTTCTCCGCGCTGAGGTATCCCGACCAGTTCGGACCGCACTGCGGGGTCGAGTCCGACCATGAGTGGGTCAGCCGTCTGGAGGTGTCCTCGGTCAGCGAGAACAGCTGGGAGAGGTAGCTGTTGGACTCGAGGTCGGGTCGTCGGATCGTGATGACGGTGTCATGGCCGCGCAACACGGGTGAGGAGTACTCGGCAAGAGTGCCGAGGTCTTCAGGATTCATCTGTTCCATTCCTTTGACAGGCGTGCCTGCACATCGGCGTGCACTTGCGGCAGGGCCTTGGTCTGGGCGATCACTGGCAGGAAGTTCGCGTCTCCGCCCCAGCGCGGGACGACGTGCTGGTGCAGGTGAGCGGCGATTCCCGCGCCGGCCACCGGTCCCTGGTTCATGCCCAGGTTGAATCCGTGGGGTCCGGATACGGCCCGGATGACACGCATCGCCTTCTGCGTGAACTCGGCGAGTTCCACGGTCTCCTCCCCGGTCAGATCCGTGTAGTCGGCGACGTGGCGGTAGGGGCAGATGAGCAGGTGGCCCGGGTTGTACGGGTAGAGGTTGAGCACCGCATACACGGCCTGGCCGCGGGCGACGATGAGTCCGTCCTCATCCGACTTCGACAGTGCCGCGCAGAACGGGCATTCCTCGGGCTGATCGTTCTTCGGTTTGTCCTGACCATCGATGTAGACCATCCGGTGCGGGGTCCACAGACGTTGGAATCCGTCGGGTTCCCCGGGGAACCCGGCGGCAGCCTCGGGGTGGGGATCCCCTCGCCGAGGCGGCCGTCCGGGTTCTCCTGAGCGGATCGGTCGTCGTCGCCTCCGCTCATACCTGAGCCTTGGTTTCGATCGAGTCGAGGATCCGTCGCACCGCCTCGGCGACGGGGACGCCGTTCTCCTGTTCACCGCTGCGGAAGCGGAAGGACACGGCTCCGGCGTCGCGGTCCTCTCCTCCGGCGATGAGGGTGAAGGGCACCTTCGATTTCGACGCATTGCGGATCTTCTTGGGGAATCGATCGTCGCTGTCGTCGATCTCGACCCGGACTCCGGCCTTGCGCAGCTGGTCGGCCACCTCGGCGAGGTAGTCGTTGAACTCGTCGGCCACGGGGATGCAGGTCACCTGCACGGGTGCCAGCCACACGGGGAAGGCACCGGCGTAGTGCTCGGTGAGCACGCCGAGGAAGCGTTCGATGGAGCCGAACTTCGCGGAGTGGATCATCACCGGCTGTTTGCGGGAGCCGTCGGCGGCGACGTATTCGAGTCCGAAGCGCTCGGGCTGGTTGAAGTCGAGCTGGACGGTCGACATCTGCCAGGTGCGGCCGATGGCGTCGCGGGCCTGGACGGAGATCTTCGGACCGTAGAAGGCCGCGCCGCCCGGGTCGGGGACGAGTTCGAGTCCGGTCTCCTGGGCGACTTCCTCGAGCACGCTGGTGGCTTCGGCCCACTGCTCGTCGGAGCCGATGAACTTGTCGGCTTTCTTCCCGTCCTCGTCGCGGGTGGAGAGTTCGAGGTAGAAGTCGTCGAGGCCGAAGTCGCGCAGCAGGCTGAGCACGAAGTTCAGCAGGTGGCGGATCTCTGCGGCGGCGTCTTCCTGGGCGACGTAGGAGTGTGAGTCGTCCTGGGTGAGTGCACGGACGCGGGTGAGGCCGTGGATGACTCCGGAGGCCTCGTCGCGGTAGACGGTGCCGAACTCGAACAGGCGCAGCGGCAGATCGCGGTAGGAGCGGCCGCGGGACCGGTAGATGAGGTTGTGCATCGGGCAGTTCATGGCTTTGAGCCGGTAGGGAGTGCCCTCCTTGACGACCTCGCCGGACTCGTTGCGGACCTCGTCGACGGACATGGCCGGGAACATGTTCTCGCCGTAGTAGGGCAGGTGTCCCGAGGTGTAGTAGAGAGTCTCTTTCGAGATGTGCGGGGTGCCGACATACTCGAAGCCCTCGTCGATGTGACGGGCGCGGACGTAGTCCTCCATCTCCCGTTTGATGACGCCGCCCTTGGGGTGGAAGACAGGCAGACCGGAGCCGAGCTCCTCGGGGAAGGAGAACAGGTCCATCTCGGCGCCGAGCTTGCGGTGATCGCGACGTTCGGCTTCGGCGATGCGATCCTGGTAGGCCCTGAGGTCGTCCTTCGACGCCCAAGCGGTTCCGTAGACGCGCTGCAGGCTCGCATTCGCCTGGTCGCCGCGCCAGTAGGCGGCCGAGGAACGAGTGATGGCGAAGCCGTTGCCGATGAGCTTGGTGTTGGGCAGGTGGGGGCCGCGGCACAGATCCTGCCACACGACTTCGCCCTTGCGGTCGACATTTTCGTAGACGGTGAGTTCACCGCCGCCGACCTCGACGGAGGCCTCTTCATCGGTGCCCTTGCCCTTGTCACCGATGAGTTCGAGTTTGTAGGGCTCGTTCGCCATGCGGGCGCGGGCCTCGTCCTCGGTGACGACGACGCGGTTGAATGTCTGGCCGGACTTGACGATCTGGGCGGCTTTCTTCTGAATCGCCTTGAGGTCTTCGGGGGTAAAGGGTTCGGCGACGTCGAAGTCGAAGTAGTAGCCGTCGGTGATGTAGGGCCCGATGCCGAGCTTGGTTCCGGGGAAGAGCTCCTGGACGGCCTGTGCGGTGACGTGACCGGTGGAGTGGCGCAGGATGTCGAGTCCGGCGTCGGAGTCGATGGTGATCGGTGCGATCCGATCCCCTGCCTGCAGCTGACGGCTGAGGTCGGCGGGTTCGCCGTTAAGCCACATTGCAACGACCGTGCGGTCGGTGGAGAAGATCTCCGTTCCGGTCAGCCCCTCTGTGAAAGGAATGCTTTCGCCCGCGCAGTCAATGCTGTCTGCCACTGATCTTCTCCGTTCGTTAAGTGTTCAGTCGACCAACCTGTTCGGTGGGTTGGTCACCAGTCGATTCTAGTACCAATTCGGTTGTCACAAATCAGTTGGGTGGCAGTCGTAGGACTGCCACCCATACTGAGTCTGCTGGGGACTTTACCCGAGCGTTCAGGACCGCATGCGCCCTGTCACCTCGGGGTTCAGTCGCTCACTGCTTGTAGAACTCGAAGTCCTTGCCCTTGCCGAGGTCCTCGATGAGTTCGAGCTTGAGGTGCATCCCGTCGACTTCAGCACTGGGGACGCCGAAGGCGAACTGGTAGGTCGTCTCGCCGCCGGCGGGCACCGGGTCCTGGAACACCAGGGAGCCCTTGTAGTTTTGGCCGTCGAAGACGTCGTCGTATTCCGTGCTGCCGCCGTTGTTGGCGGACAGATTCGTGAGACCGAGATCCAGCTCGGAACTCGAGTTGTTCTTCACGGTCATCGTCACGATGGCGACCTCACCATTGGACGACTCGGCACCGGATGCGGTCGAATCGACGGTGCCGGGGCGGACATTGATCGCTGCGGTGACGTCGGTGCCGATCTCGACCTCTCCGGCCTGGGCGGGCGGAGCGTCTCCGCCGTCAGAGCCCTGGCTGGGGTCCTGGCCCGCGCCCTGGCTCGGGTCGGCGGGGGCGGAGGAGCTGGCGGCTTCGTCAGCAGCCTTGAAGATGAACGCGCCGAACATGACGGTCGCGACGATCACGGCGATCGAGATGACCACCGACACAATACCGAGGATGATGCCGGTGATGTTGAGGCCCTTATTGCTGGCGAGGCCCTTCTTGACTGCGGAGAGTCCGACGAAGCCGAAGATCACCGCTGCGATGCCGAAGAGTGCGCCGCCGCCGAAGACGAAGGCACCGAGGACACCGACGATGCCGCCGATGAGGGCGAGGATGCCCCAGATGTTCTTCGAGGTGTTGCCGCCGGTACCCGAGGGGTACTGTCCGTAGGCGGCGTTCGGGTTGGCCGGGGTGAACTGATCGGAGGATCCGTCTGCACCTGCGTAGGCCGGCTGCTGACCGTACTGGTTGGCATCGTACTGCGCGTTGGCGTCATAGGGGTTCTGCCCGTACTGGTTGTCCCCGTACTGGTTCTGATTGTTCGGGTCCTGGCCGAACTGATTCTGGCCGTACTGGTTCTGGTCGTTCGATGCACCGTAGTTCGGCTGTGAACCGTATTGGGGAGCCTGCTGCCCGTACTGCTGCGAACCGTCGTTGCCGCCCTGACCGTAGTTCGGCTGCGAGCCGTAAGGCTGGTTGCCCGACGAGCCGTACTGCTGACCGGACTGCTCCGAGCCGTACTGGCCGGGCTGCTGACCGCCGTTCTGGTCGCTGCCGTATCCGGGGGCGCTCGGCGGCTGGTTGTACGGGTTCTGCCCGTTAGGGTTGTCAGGCGAACCGTCACCCGATCCGTACGGGTTCTGAGGAGTAGACATAGGTGCTCCGAGTCATCGTCGTTTAGTACAACACCTAGCGTACTAGCAAACCCCTTTGATACCGCATGCTGACCGCGTTTCAGTCCTGCAACATGGTGAACGAAACGTACACAATCCAGTTTCGCGGGTTCAGCCCAGCTTAGAGCGAACAGCCCTGTTTCAAACATGGGCTATTCAACCAAAAGTGAGCTATTGCGAAAGAAGCTCAAGCGTGAATGCACGAAGCCCCGAGTGGATCACTCGGGGCTTCTTCTGTGCGCGATACTGGGATCGAACCAGTGACCTCTTCCGTGTCAGGGAAGCGCGCTACCGCTGCGCCAATCGCGCTCTATTCATTTGTTGCACCGGAACCCGAGGGTCCCTGTGCGCGATACTGGGATCGAACCAGTGACCTCTTCCGTGTGAAGGAAGCGCGCTACCGCTGCGCCAATCGCGCTGGTCAACCGACATTTCTGCCGGTCATCCGAGGTGGCGACGGGATTCGAACCCGTGTATACGGCTTTGCAGGCCGCTGCCTCGCCTCTCGGCCACGCCACCGCCAAGGCAGTGCCATGACGCCTCCGAGCGGATGACGGGACTCGAACCCGCGACCCTCACCTTGGCAAGGTGATGCTCTACCAACTGAGCCACATCCGCATTTCTCGCTGCCCGGTTTCCCTGGCAACGAGATATAACTCTATACGCAGGTGGCGGCATACGCAAAATCAGAATCGGGTGATCGTGGTCACACGTACCGATCAAGCTTTCAGGGTCACCATCTTATAGTGGTTGGGTGAACGCAGAGAGCTCGCAGACCCGCCCCAAAGGCTGGTTGTCACGCCACCATCGACAAGGTCCCCGACCGTGGCGGAAGCTGCGCCTGGGCTTCCTCCGGTGGCGACGCACTGTGCTGGCCAATGCGCACACGGCAGCCATCTATCGCAGCATCGTCGGCGGACTCGGCACGATCATCGTGCTCGTCGGCCTCGCCCTTGTTCCACTGCCCGGTCCCGGCTGGCTCATCGTCATCATCGGATTATTCATCATCTCCAGCGAGTTCCGCTGGGCTCAGCGCCTTCTGCACTTCGTACGGGTGAATGTCGAACGCTGGACGCAGTGGATCATGGCGCAGCCCCTGTGGGTGCGGTGGACTGTCGGGGCGGTGACAGCCGCCTTCGTCGGAATCATCGTGTGGCTGACTCTCAGGCTCACCGGTCTGCCAGATTGGGTGCCGGACCTGCGCGTCTTCGATCTGATCGGACTGCGCTGAGACGACCGTCTGGCCTGCGCTGAGACGAAAGACGCCCGCCGCACCTCGATCTGAGGTGTGACGGGCGTCGTCAGTGTCGGCCGTGCCTGCTTCTGGAGGGTGCAGACAGTGTCCGGCGTCTGCCGGCGGGGCTTTGACGAACCCGGTCCTGGATCAGGACGACAGAGCGGTCAGGCGTGAGAGGCAGCGCATGTACTTCTTCTTGTACCCGCCGGCCAGCGACTCCTCCGTGAAGACCTTGTCGAGGGCCGCGCCGGAGTTGATGATGTGCACATTGCGGTCGTAGAGCCGGTCGACGAGCGCAACGAACCGCAGAGCCACGCTCTCGTTGTCGATGGTGCGCACGTTCTCCCACACAGCCGCGTCGATGCCATCGACCATCCGCCCGTAGCGTGAGGGGTGGACAGTGGACAGGTGGCTGAGCAGCTGAGAGAAGTCGTCACGGGCGACGACCCCGTCGAGCTGGCTTGCGGCCGAATCGAGCTCGGATTCAGGCAGCGGGTCTGCCGGAGCGGTGAGCTCCCGAGCACGATAGTCCTTGCCGTCGATACGATAGACCTCGAACTGATCGGCCAGTGCCTGGATCTCGCGCAGGAAGTCCTGAGCGGCGAAGCGCCCCTCCCCTAGCGAACCGGGCAGAGTGTTCGACGTTGCGATGATCTTCACCCCGGCGTCGGTGAGCTCACGCATCAGTCGCGACATGAGCACGGTGTCGCCGGGATCGTCGAGTTCGAATTCGTCGACGCAGACGAGCTTCATCTTCGACAGGTCGTCGCGGGCTCGGGCGAAGCCCAAGGCTCCGACGAGGTTCGTGTACTCAACGAAGGTGCCGAAGGTCGCCGGCTTCTCATTCGCATGCCAGGCAGAGGCCAGCAGGTGGGTCTTCCCGACGCCGTAGCCGCCGTCGAGGTAGACGCCCTTCGCGCCGCCGGACTTGCCCTTCGAGAACAGCTTGCCGAAGAATCCCTGGCTGGTGGAGCGTTCGGTGAATTCCCGCAGCTTGTTCCGCGCTTCTTCCTGCGAAGGTTCGGCGGGGTCCGTGCGGTAGCTGTCGAAGGACACGTCCTCGAACTGAGGCGGCGGCACGAGGCCTGCGATGAGCTCTTCGGGGGCAACCTGTGGGGATCGGTCGCTCAGTGCGACCAGAGTCTGCTCGGCATTCACTCGGCCTAGTCTAAGGCAGGCTCGAGCACCCGGTTCAACTCGGCCGACACGAGGTGGCGTCCATCACAGAGCCTGGATCGACGCGGATCGACGCGGATTCCGCCACCTGACAACTGACAGACAACGCGCGATACACCCCGCCATCGGCGACAGGCTTGACAGGCTCAGTTGTTGAAGTCGAAGCCGAGGCGGCCGAGCTGCTTGGGATCGCGCTGCCAGTCCTTGGCCACCTTGACGTGCAGGTCGAGGTAGACCTTCGTGCCGAGGAGCCGTTCGATGCCCTGCCGGGATTCCGAGCCGATAGCCTTCAGTCGGCTGCCGCCCTTGCCGATGATGATGGCCTTCTGACTGGGACGTTCGACATAGAGGTTGACGTGGACGTTCCACAGCGGATTTTCCTCGCTGCGTCCCTCCCGCGGATACATCTCCTCGACCTGCACGGCCAGCGAATGTGGCAGCTCATCCCGCACACCCTCGAGGGCTGCTTCACGGACGAGTTCGGCGATCATCTTCTCCTCCGGCTCATCCGTGAGGTCGCCGTCGGGGTAGAGCGGAGGTGATGTCGGCAGGTGCGCCGCGAGCACCGAATCGACGGTGTCGACCTGGAAGTCCTCAACCGCGGAGACGGGGACGACATCGGCGAAGTCGGCGAGTTCCCCGACGGCCAGCAGCGCCTCGGCGATCTTGTCCTTGGGCACCCGATCGACCTTCGTCACGAGCGCCACGATCGGGGTCCGTCCGTCCAGCAGCGCCAGCTGGGAGGCGATATAGCGGTCACCGGGGCCGATCGGCTCATCGGCGGGCAGGCAGAAGCCGATGACGTCGACCTCTCCCAGTGTGGACGCCACAAGATCATTCAGCCGTGAACCGAGCAGGGTGCGCGGTTTGTGCAGTCCGGGGGTGTCGATGAGGATGAGCTGGTGGTCGTCCTTGTGGACGATTCCCCGAATGGTGTGACGGGTCGTCTGAGGTTTGGCCGAGGTGATCGCGACCTTCTCCCCCACCAGAGCGTTCGTCAGCGTCGATTTGCCCGTATTGGGCCGCCCCACGAAGCAGGCGAAACCGGCCCGGTAGTCCTCGGGGTAGTCCGTGCGAAATTCCATCTCAGTCCTCTTCCTTCGTCCCCGAACCACCGGCTGCGGCGGTCTGCGCGTCGTCTCTGCTGTCCTCGTGGGTGCGGGTGACCCGCACGTGGGTGATCCGGTGGCGGCGGCCCTGACCCTCCATGGCTTCGATCGCGAGTCCTTCGATCTCAGCGCGCGAACCGTCGATCGGCACTCGGTCGATGAGCTTCGACAGCAGTCCGCCGACGCTGTTGACATCGTCCTCGTCGATCCTGACATCGAAGTATTCGGCGAAGTCGGAGATCGACATGCGGGTGCTGATGATGAACGATCCGTCGTCGGCGGCGACGAGTTCGTCATCGCCGTTGTCGTATTCGTCTTCGATCTCGCCGACGATCTCTTCGACGATGTCCTCGATCGTCACAAGCCCGGCGGTGCCGCCGTATTCGTCGACGAGGATCGCCAGATGCGTCGAGTCCAACTGCATCTGCCGCAGCAGGTCATCGGCGGGCTTCGTCTCAGGGACGAACAGGACGGTGCGAGCCAGGTTGCCCACGGGACGCCCGGCCTCCTCGGGGTGGAGGTGGAGACGACGCGCGACGTCCTTGAGGTAGGCGACTCCGCGGACGTCGTCGAGATCCTCCCCGCAGACGGGGATGCGGGAGAAGCCGGAGCGGAAGAACAGGTTCATCGTCTTCTGCAGACTCACGTCCGCATCGACGGTGATGAGGTCGGTGCGCGGCACCATGACTTCGTTCGCCGAGGTGTCCGAGAGGTTGAACACGGACTGGATCATCTCGCGTTCGCCGTCTTCGATGACGTCGGATTCGCTGGCACGTTCGACGAGGTCGCGCAGCTGTTCGGAGGTCACGAACGGACCGTCCTTGTACACCTTGTCGGGTGTGAGCAGATTGCCGAGCACGACGAGGATGCGGGTCAGCGGTTTGAGCGCGACGAGGACGATGCGCACAACCCAGCTGAGGTTGAGGCTCACGGCCAGCGACCGCCGTTTGCCGATCGTGCGCGGGGACACTCCGGCGATGATGAAGACCGACACCGAGGCGGTGATCACCGTGAGGAAGACCATGAGCGGGCCCACGGAGTAGTAGGAGTCGTAGGCCAGGGCGATGAAGACCGTAGCGAGTGCTTCGAGGAAGTTGCGGACGAAGATGATGACGTTGATGTTCGTCGGCAGGTCCGCGAGAATCCTCTCCACGCGCACAGCTGAGCGTTTGCCGTCCTCCTTCGCCTCCTCGACCGCATGGTGGGAGACGTTGAGCAGCGCAGCATCCACAGCGGAGAGGGTGGCTGCGATGATGAGGCACAGTGCCGCCCCGAGGAAGAACATGAACACGATCAGACCTCGGTGGGGGTGGGGATGTCGGTGCGACCGTCGTAGCGGGCCGCGAAGAAGGTCAGCAGCAGATGCCGCTGGAGTGCGAACATCTCCTCCCGCGCCTCGGGCTCACCGTGGTCGTAGCCGAGCAGGTGGAGGAATCCGTGGACGGTGAGCAGAAGGATCTCGTCCATCGTCGAATGGCCGGCCGCACGAGCTTGGGCCTCGGCGACCCCGGGGCAGATGATGATATCGCCCATCTGACCCTCGGTCGGCTTGTCCGGCTCACCGCGGTGGAGCTGATCCATGGGAAACGACATGACGTCGGTCGGACCTTCGAGGTCCATCCAGGTGACGTGGAGTTCGGACATGGCCGCCGAATCGACCATCGTCACGGCCAGCTCTGCACCGGGGTGCATGTGCAGGGCATCGCCCAAGTATTCGGTCAGGGCCACGACTTCGTCCAGGTCCACCTCGGCGTCGGTCTCGTTGAGGATCTCGGTGTTCATTCGGCATTCCCCCACAGGTCGTAGGCTTCGACGATCTTCGTCACCAGCGAATGCCGGACGACGTCCTTGCTGCCCAGCTCGCAGAACTGCAGGTCGTCGATCCCGTCGAGGATGTCGCGGACGACCTTGAGTCCGCTGCGGGTCTTGCCCGGCAGGTCGATCTGGGAGATGTCGCCGGTGACGACCATGCGCGATCCGAAGCCGAGTCGGGTGAGGAACATCTTCATCTGCTCGGCGGTCGTGTTCTGGGCCTCGTCGAGGATGATGAAGGCGTCGTTGAGGGTCCGCCCGCGCATATAGGCCAAGGGAGCGACCTCGATCGTGCCGGTCTCGATGAGCAGCGGGATCGACTCGGGGTCGACCATATCGTGCAGAGCGTCATAGAGCGGGCGCACATACGGGTCGATCTTGTCGTTGAGCGTGCCCGGCAGATATCCCAGTGATTCCCCGGCTTCGACGGCCGGCCGGGTGAGGATGATCCGCGAGACCTCTTTGTGCTGGAGGGCATTGACGGCCATGGCCATCGCCAGATACGTCTTGCCGGTTCCGGCCGGGCCGATGCCGAAGGTGATCGTGTGGTTGCGGATAGCCTTGACGTAGTCGTGTTGGCCCATCGTCTTCGGACGAATCGACTTTCCCCTGGTGGAGAGGATGTTCGTGCCCAGCACCGCCGAGGCGCCGCCCCTTCGGAGGAGAACGTCGTGACCCGGTCGATCGTCTCTTCGTTGATGCGATGGCCGGCCGTGTGGAGCTTCTTGAGTTCCCCGATGACGCTGACGAAGGCTTCCACGCGCTTGGGATCGCCGGTGACCTGGACCTGGTTGGCCCGAACATGGATGTCGAGGTCGTCGAAGGTCTTCTCCAGCGCGCGCAGGTTCGATTCTCCGGGGCCGAAGAAGGCGACGAGGTCGATGGAGTCCGGGATGACCAGGCGCACGGTGTCGCGTTCGGCGCCGCGCGTGTCCGTCACGGCGTCCTTGCCTGCGGCACCGTCACCGGGGGCGGCGGTGTCCGAGTCGGTGGGGTTCATGGGGTTCGTGTTCGGTGGGGTGATGTCCAGAATGTTCCTTTGCAAGTGGGCGCACCATCTCCGGCAGCGCCTGAGTGTGCTTCCATCCTAGTCCGATGCCTCACCAACGGCCCAATGAATTCTGGGCCAGGACGAGGCCGGCGGGTCCCGCCGATGACGAGCGCAGGATCGTCGGTCCCAGCAGCACCGGAGTCGCTCCACAAGCGCTCAGGGCGTCGAGTTCTCCATCACTGATGCCGCCCTCGGGTCCGACGACGAAGACGATGCGCTCCGGCAGCGGCGAGGACTCGTCGGCGGTCAGCGCCGCCAGCGCTTCGGAGAGCCTGCGCTCGGCGGTCTCGTGGAGGACGAAGACCGCGTCGGTCTCGTCGAGGGATTTGGCCAGGGAGGCACCGCGGACGAGTTCGTACAGCACCGGAAACCGCGAGCGTCGGGCCTGCAGGGAGGCCGCGCCCAGGAGGTTCTCCCATTTCGCGGCCATCTTCTCCCGCTTCTTCGCCGGCCAGTCGGCGATCGAGCGTTCGGCGGCCCAGGGGATGACTTCGTCGACGCCGATCTCCGTGGCCGTTTCGATGGCCTGCAGGTCCCGGTCGCCCTTGGCCAGGGCTTGGACGAGCACGAGCCGTGGGCCCGTGCTGTCTTCATCCGTCACCGCGGTGACGTCGATCGTCACCTCGCTCGCCGAGGCGGCCGTGACGCTTCCGCGCACACGTGTGCCCTCACCGTCGACGATTTCGATCTCCTCACCGGGGCCGATCCGACGCACCCGCACCGCGTGCCCGGCCACGTCCTCACCGAGGGTGAGGGCGGACCCGACGACCGCCTCGGCGGCGGTGGCGGAGCGGAAGACGGGCAGACTCACCGACCGGCGAACCTCTCACGCATGCGGGAGAACATTCCGCGGTTCTCGGTCGAGATCTGGGCGCGCGGGGTCTCTTCTCCGCGCAGTTCGGCGAGCTTCTCGAGCAGTTCGCGCTGTTCGTCGTCGACCTTGTCCGGGGTGAGGACGTCGACGGTGATGAGCAAGTCGCCGCGGGTCTCCGAGCGCAGGCGGGTGGCTCCGAGTCCGGGGAGTTTGACGACGGTGCCGGACTGGGTGCCGGCGGCGATGGTGAGGTCCTGACTGCCGTCGAAAGTCTCGAACGGGATGGTCGCGCCGAGGGTCGCTGCGGTCATCGGCACGGAGACCGCTGCCCGGAGGTTGTCGCCGTCGCGCTGGAAGACCTCGTGGCGGGTGACCATGACCTCGACGAAGAGGTCACCGGCGGGTCCGCCGCCGGGGCCGACCTCACCCTGGCTGCTCAGCTGGATGCGGGTGCCGTCGGAGACGCCGGCGGGGATGCGGATCTTCATGGTCCGCTGTTTGCGCACGCGTCCGTCGCCCTGGCAGTTGAGGCAGGGGTTCGGGATGACGGTGCCGAAGCCGTGGCAGGAGTTGCAGGTCTGGTTCGTGACCATCTGACCCAGCAGGGTCCGGGTCATGCGCTGGACGCTGCCGGCGCCGTGGCACAGCGAGCAGGTCTCGATCTTGGTGCCCTCCTGCGTGCCGGCGCCAGAACAGGTGTCGCAGACGACCGCAGTGGTCACGTCGAGGTCGACGGTGCCGCCGAACGCCGCGGTCTTCAGGTCGATGTTGACGCCGACGAGGGCGTCCTTTCCGCGCTGCGTGCGTGGGATCGGCCCTCCGGCCTGTCCGCCGCCTCCGCCGAAGAAGGTCTCGAAGATGTCGCCGAATCCGCCGAATCCGCCGCCTGCGGGGAAGCCCTGACCGTTCTCGCCGCCGCCCATATCGTAGTTGCGGCGCTTCTCCGGATCGGAGAGCACGTCGTAGGCCAGTGAGATGGCCTTGAATTCGTCTTCGTGACCGGGATTGACGTCCGGGTGATACTTTCGTGCCAGCTTCCGGTACGACGACTTGATCTCAGCCGCGGAAGCATCTTTGGACACTCCGAGTGTTTCATAGTGATCGGCCACAGAAACTTCTCTCTCCCTGACGTAGTGGTCTTCTCTGTTCGTGGTGGTGGTTGCCCTACTGCGCAGTACTCACCGGTGTCGTGCTGCCCGTCCGCGGGCACCCCTGGTCGTCGTCACTGCCGCGGCCCTACCCTCGGTCGAGGATCGAGGACACGTATTTGGCGACGGCACGGACTGCCGAAATCGTCGTCGGATAGTCCATTCGGGTCGGACCGAGCACTGCCAGTCTGGCCGACGAACCCGCGTCATGACCATATTCGGCGGCGACGACGGAAGTCGAACTGAATGATTCGTGAGTATTCTCACGCCCGATGCGCACGCTGATCCCCTCGTGGTCTTCGGCCATCGAGGTGAGCAGCTTGAGCAGGACCACCTGCTCTTCGAAAGCTTCGAGGATCGGGGCCATCTTCTCTCCGAATTCGCTTCCGGAGCGGGCGAGGTTCGCGGTCCCGGCCATGATGATGCGCTCTTCGCGGGTGGCGGCGACGAGGTCGACGACAGCGGCCCTGACCTGCGTCAGACCGGAGTCGTCACGACTGCTCGGCTCGGTCGGTTCAGGGGCGGCCGCCTCGGCGGGGCTCGCTCCGAAGACCTGGGCGAGTGTGCGCCCGGCGAATTCGGCGTTGATCTGGTCGCGCAGACCGCGGACGGCGTCTTCGTCGAGCGGGCTCGGGGCGATCACGGACTTCTGTTCGACCTGACCGGCGTCGGTGATGAGGACGACGAGGATCCGCCCGGGGCCGAGGCCGACGATCTCGATGTGTTTGATGCGCGCCCGCGACACCGTGGGATATTGGATGAGCGCCACCTGTCGGGTGAGACCGGAGAGGACGCGGACGGTGCGGTCGAGCATCTCGTCGAGGTCGACATCGCCGTCGATGAGCTGGAAGATCGCGCGACGTTCGGCGGTGGTCAGCGGTTTGAATTCGTCGATGCGGTCGACGAACATCCGGTAGCCGAGATCGGTGGGAATCCGGCCTGCGGAGGTGTGGGGTTGGGCGATGTACCCCTCATGCTCGAGCTGGGCCATGTCGTTGCGGATCGTGGCAGGAGAGACGCCGAGGGTGTGGCGCTGCACGATGGCTTTCGATCCCACGGGTTCGTTGGTGGCGACGAAGTCCTCGACGATGGCGCGCAGCACCTGTGCTCGTCTGCTGTCGTTCATCGCGGGCCTCCTCTCCGTGTCGCCGGCCGATCGCGGTCTCGTGCCTGTGTTTGGCACTCCTTGAGTCTGAGTGCCAATTCTACGCTTCTCGTTCCCGGAATTCATTTCTGGGGGTGGCCTGCGGGTCTGCGCGCCTGCGCGGCCGACCTTGATTATGGTGGGTGCCCGTGAATGCTTTTGATCGTTATGGCCCCGATGTGCTCTCCGGTTCCTCGCCGTCGTCGCACCGTCCGAAGAAGTCCCGTCAGGTCGAGCTCGGCCTGGGCATGGTTCTCGAGGATGCGATGAGCGGCTATGTCGGTGCCGTCGTCGGCGCGGAGAAGACCACGGCCGGTGTCGTCGTCAAGCTCGAGGACCGCGTCGGCAAGGTCCGCGCCTTTCCGCTGGGACCCGGCTTCCTCCTCGAGGGGCGGCCCGTCGATGTGCAGCTGCCGAAGAAGAAGGCGCAGCAGCCCGGGCGGACGGCTTCGGGCTCTCGCGCCGTGGTCGGTGCGAAGGCTCGAGTGGCCCGCGGGTCGCGGATCTGGGTCGAGGGCAAGCACGATGCCGAACTCGTCGAGAAGATCTGGGGCGATGATCTGCGCATCGAAGGCGTCGTCGTCGAACCCCTGGGCGGTCTCGATGATGTCACCGACAAGCTCGAGGCCTTCGGTCCGGATCGGGACCATCGAGTCGGTGTCCTCGCCGACCATCTGGTGAGTGGGACGAAGGAATCGAAGATCGCCGAGGCGGTCCGTGCCGATCCGCGCTACCGCGATGTCGTCCACATCATCGGTCACCCGTACGTCGATATCTGGCAGGCGGTGAAACCCCATGTCGTCGGCATCCGCGAATGGCCGGTCGTCCCCCGCGGTGAGGATTGGAAGACGGGAATACTGCGTCGCATCGGATGGCCGCACGCCGACCATCGGGATGTTGCCCGCGGGTGGATGCGCATCCTCGGGAAGGTGAGCACCATCGCCGACGTCGAACCGACGCTGTCGGGGCGGGTCGAGGAGCTCATCGACTTCGTCACCGTCGGGTGAGAGTCGTCGGTGGTGCGGCGCGGTGGAGCGTCATGGTCACGCGGAGCTGTCGGCGTGTGCCGAATCTGTCACAGGAGTGAGGCTTTCCCGACATCCTCGGGACACCTGGCTCGGCTAGGGTGAATGGCAAGCACTCTTCGAAAGGATCCCCATGTCGTACCACCCCGAGCAGCCGGGCAGCCGACCGATGCCGCCGAACTATTCTCAGGCCTCCGGTTCGCAGCAGCCCTACGCGCCGCAGGGCCAGCAGTATTCGCAGCCGCAGACGCACAGCGGTCAGCCGGGCTACGGTGGGCAGTCGGGGTATGGTTCGCAGCAGGCGTACGGCGCTCAGCCGAACTACGAGGGCCAGCCGGGATACGGCGCACAGCCGGGCTACGGTATGCCGCAGATGCACAACCCGGCGATGTTCGACTCCCGCTCCCTGCCTGAGCAGGCCTACGGACCCGGCTCCGAGCGGTT
Source organism: Brevibacterium sp. LAARM3_SD1 (assembly GCF_057364765.1). Lineage (NCBI taxonomy): Bacteria > Bacillati > Actinomycetota > Actinomycetes > Micrococcales > Brevibacteriaceae > Brevibacterium > Brevibacterium sp. LAARM3_SD1. The sequence continues at coordinate 64,930 of NZ_JBNFOL010000019.1, forward strand.
CTGGATGGCCCACGAACCCGACCGGACCACGGCATTGTGGACCCACCTCGGCTCGCTCATCTTCGGCTTCATGCCGCTCATCATGTTCCTTGTGAAGAAGGACGAATCGCCGTTCGTCCGCGAGCACTCACGTCAGGGTCTCAACGCGATGATCACGAACACGATCGTCACCTTCGGTGCGCTCTTCGTCTTCGGCTTCGTCGGTTTCATCCTGGCACTGGTGACCTTCGGGATCGGCATCATCGTCATGTATGCGGCGCTCATCGTTCCGCTCGTCTACTGCGTCTTCTACATCATCGCGGCCGTCGCAGCGAACAAGGGTGAGGGGTATAAGTTCCCGCTCACCATCAATTTCGTGAAGTGACCATTCCCGCTCACCCCGGATTCTCTGGGGCTACCCGGACTCTCTGGGTTAGTGTGGAGTGATCGCACACTCTGAAGGGACTCTCATGTCGGACAACCCGCAGCAGCCGAACAACGGACAGTCACAGCCGATGCCTCCGAACTATTCCCCGCAGTCGGGCTCGCAGCAGCCGTACACCCAGCAGCCACAGCAGGGTTCGCAGCCTCACCAGGGCAGCCACCCCCAGTACGGCTCCCAGCAGAATCCGGGGTACGGTTCGCAGCCTCAGAACCCTCAGCAGGGCTCGCAGCCCGGTTACGGCTCGCAGCAGGCGTATGGCAGTCAGCCCGGTTACGGTTCCCAACAGCCCTACGGCGCTCCCCAGGGTCAGCCGCAGCCGGGATACGGTTTCCAGGGAGCATCCTCGGCGCAGTCAGCTGCCTCAGGTGTGCCCATGGGAGCCGAACTGCCGGACGCGGCCTATGGTCCGAACTCACTCGGATTCTGGAACGCGGATCAGAGCGAACGGACGACCGCGCTGTGGTCACACCTCGCCCACGCCGCCACCTACGTGGTCGGTGTCGGCTGGATCGTCACGCTCATCCTCTTCATCATCAACAAGGACAAGTCGCCGTTCCTCCGCCATCATGGTGCGCAGTCGCTCAACCTGCTGATCATCGGCGTCATCGCCGGGTTCGGCATCGGACTGATCGGTGGAATCCTCTCGATCGTCGGCATCGGACTGCTCATCCTCCTGCTCCTGCCGGTGCTCTCGATCTACATGATCGTCATCGAGATCATCGCCGGAATGGCAGCCAATCGCGGTGAGGGCTACCGAATCCCGATGACTCCGAACTGGGTCAAGTGATCTGACGGTCTCCGAGAATCTCTCGTCAGCAGATTCGCCGAACAGCTCGCCCCGCCGCCCGATTCGGGTGGCGGGGCGAGACTCATTCACACGTATTCGGTGAGGATGCGCACCATATAGTCGGCCATAAGGCGTCCCGGCAGGGTCGGCTGGAACCAGCCTGCCTCCGCACCATCGGCGGCGAGCAGTCCCTGCTTGATGAATGTTCCGATCGCCTGCTGGCTGCCTGGTGCCAGAGTGTCCAGTCGCAGCTCTCGGTCGATGCGGGCGGCGAGCATGATCCGTTCGACCTCCCGGGTCTGGTCGTCGAGGACCTCACGACCGATCGACGGGGACTCCCCCGCCATCAGTCGGTCGGCCCAGGCGCGCGGGTGCTTGGCGTTCCAGAACCGGACTCCCCCGACATGTGAGTGCGCACCGGGTCCGAAACCCCACCAGTCCGCATTGCGCCAGTACGCCATATTGTGCTCACAGCGCGTATCGGGACCGGTCGACCAATTGCTCACTTCATACCAGTGCAGGCCGGCGGACGAGATCGCGGCGTCAGCGATCTCGTACTTGTCGGCCAGGTCATCCTCATCAGGCATCGGCAGTTCGCCACGGCGAACCATCGCACCCATCTTCGTTCCCGGTTCGACGATGAGGGAATATGCCGAGATGTGATCGACCTCGTTGGACAGCGCCACGTCGAGAGAGCGACGCCAATCGTCGATCGACTCCCCCGGGGTGCCGTAGATGAGGTCGAGGCTGAGCTCGAGGTCGGCGTCCTTGACCCAGCGGGCCACCTCGGGGATCTTCTCGGGATCGTGAGTGCGGTCCAAGGTCGCGAGCACATGCGGCACGGCCGACTGCATGCCCATGGAGATGCGGTTGAACCGGCCCCGGCGAGGGTCTCGATATACGCGGGGTCCAAGGTGTCGGGGTTGGCTTCGGTGGTGACTTCGACGTTTTCGGCCAGGGAGTATCGGGCACGGATTTCGTCCATCACCCCGGCGAGCACATCCGCGGCGAGCAGCGTCGGGGTGCCCCCGCCGAAGAAGATCGTCGAGACCTCACGGTCGCCCGCCCCAGCCTCGGCGAGGGTGGACACGGACAGATCCAGCTCACGGGCGAGATTGCCGCGGTAGTCCTCGCGGGAAGCGCCCGGGCCGAGGTCGTCGGCGGTGTAGGTGTTGAAGTCGCAATAGCCGCAGCGGACCCGGCAGTACGGGACGTGGACGTAGAGACTCAGCCCCCGCCCGGCGGAGCCGATCCCTGCCGATGTCGGCAGGGAACCGTCGCGCGGAGGGACCTCACCGGTCGGTTGTGCGGGCACTTACTTCTTGCTGTCCTTCGTCTCCGGCTCGTCGGAGGACAGGGCCGCGATGAACGCCTCCTGCGGAACCTCAACGGTGCCGACCACCTTCATCCGCTTCTTGCCTTCCTTCTGCTTCTCGAGCAGTTTGCGCTTACGGCTGATGTCGCCGCCGTAGCACTTCGAAAGGACGTCCTTGCGGATGGCGCGGATGGTCTCGCGGGCAATGATGCGCGAGCCGATGGCCGCCTGGATGGGCACCTCGAACTGCTGGCGCGGGATGAGCTTGCGCAGCTTTCCGGCCATCGCCACACCGTAGGAGTAGGCGTTGTCGCGGTGGACGATCGCGGAGAACGCATCGACCTGGTCGCCGTGCAGCAGGATGTCGACCTTGACGAGATCCGACGGATCCTCCCCGTCATCGGAGTAGTCGAGCGTCGCATAGCCCTTAGTCCGTGATTTGAGCTGGTCGAAGAAGTCGAAGACGATCTCGGCCAACGGCAGGCGGTAGCGGATCTCCACGCGGTCCGAGGACAGGTAGTCCATGCCCTGCAGGTTGCCTCGACGGGTCTGACACAGCTCCATCACCGCACCGATGTAGTCGCTCGGAGTGAGGATCGTCGCCCGGACCATGGGCTCTCTGACTTCCTTGACCTTACCCGTGGGGAATTCGCTCGGGTTCGTCACCGTCGTCTCAGTCCCGTCCTCCATGGTCACGTCGTATATCACGCTCGGTGCCGTCGAGATGAGGTCGAGGTTGTATTCGCGCTCGAGCCGATCGCGGAGGACCTCGAGGTGCAGTAGGCCGAGGAAGCCGCAGCGGAAGCCGAAGCCCAGCGCCGTGGACGTCTCGGGCTCGTAGGCCAGGGAGGCATCGTTGAGTTTGATCTTGTCCAGCGCGTCACGCAGCACCGGGTAGTCGGAGCCGTCGATCGGGAACAGACCCGAATACACCATCGGCTGCGGCTCCTTGTAGCCCTCGAGCGGTTCCGGTGAGGGAGACGCGGCCAGCGTGACGGTATCACCGACCTTCGACAGCCGGACGTCTTTGACGCCGGTGATGAGGTAGCCGACCTCTCCGACGCCGAGGCCTTTCGTCGCTTTCGGCTCGGGTGAGGAGACGCCGATCTCGAGCAGTTCGTGCGTGCTGCCGGTCGACATCATCTCGATCTTCTCGCGCGGCTTGAGGGAACCGTCGACGAGCCGAACGTAGGTGACCACACCGCGGTAGGTGTCGTAGACGGAGTCGAAGATCATGGCGCGAGCCGGGGCGTCGGCGTCGCCGACGGGTGCGGGGATATCGGTGATGATGCGGTCGAGGACCTCCTCGACGCCTTCACCGGTCTTGCCGGACACGAGCAGGCAGTCCTCGGGTTCGCAGCCGATGAGGTTGGCGAGCTCTTCCGCGTACTTCTCCGGCTGTGCGGCCGGCAGGTCGATCTTGTTGAGCACGGGAATGATCGTCAGATCGTTCTCCATGGCCAGGTACAGGTTGGCCAGCGTCTGGGCTTCGATGCCCTGAGCGGAGTCGACGAGCAGCAGTGCGCCTTCACAGGCGGCCAGCGACCGCGAGACCTCATAGCTGAAGTCGACGTGGCCGGGTGTGTCGATCATGTTGAGTGCGTACGGAGTCTCCTCGTGTTCCCACGGCATGCGCACGGCCTGGGATTTGATGGTGATTCCGCGTTCTCGTTCGATGTCCATCCGGTCGAGGTACTGGGCACGCATATCGCGGTTCTCGACGACGCCGGTCATCTGGAGCATGCGGTCGGCCAGGGTCGACTTGCCGTGGTCGATATGAGCGATGATGCAGAAATTGCGAATCAGCTCGGGTGAGGTGGCAGACGGTGAAATCCGCTTTGAAGCTTCCTTATTCACCTGAGGTGACATGAACGCCCTTCCTTTGACAGACCAGGTCCCCAGTCAGACCGGATCCCCCATTGTTTCATGACTTGCGCACGGACCTGGAATCCACGGGTGTGCTGGCGCTGTACAGGCTCTGAACGAACGTGTTCTTTGCGATTGACCTCCCTCCGAGAGGTGCCGCAGACAGGCCGCGACGACTGTTCCCGCCCCTCGCACACAATGCCGTCGATCGGGGAAGATGGTGTCATGAGCGAATTCAAGGTGATGAGCTTCAATCTCCGCTATCCCGCCATGGACGGTCATCCAGTCGACGAGCGGCTGCCGATCGCCGCCGAGCTCATCCGGCGAGCCCATCCCCACCTCATCGGCACGCAGGAGGGCGAGCTCGACCAGCTCGAGACGCTCATCGGCCTGCTGCCCGAGGAATACATCTGGCTCGGCGAGGGGCACTCCGGTGGCAATTCCGGCGAGTTCACAGCCGTGATCCTCGATTCGCAGCGCTTCGAGGTCGAAGCCGTCGACATCAGCTGGCTCTCGGAACAGCCCGACACCGTGGCCTCGGAGTCGTGGGGAGTCTCCCATGCGCGCACCCTGACGACGGTCGACGTCCGCGACCTCACCTCCGACCGACGGCTGCGCGTGCTCAACACCCACCTCGATCACAGATCCGAGCGCGCACGTGTCGAATCAGCTCGGATCATGGCCGACACCATCGCCGAGGCGGCCCACCCCTGCGTGGTCACCGGTGACTTCAACGTCGCCACCGGTTCCCCGGTCTACGACTTCTTCTGCTCCGAGCTCGACCTCACCGACACCGCCGTCGAGGTGCCCGGGGAGGACATCGGCACCTTCCACCGGTACAAGGGTCCGAAGGCGGGCGAACCGCGCATCGACTGGATCCTCACCACCCCGGGCCTGCGCACTGTGTCGACTCGCATCGACACGTTCGCCGTCGATGGGAAGTACCCTTCCGACCATTTCCCAGTCGAGGCTGTCCTCGATTTCACATGACCGTGTCGGTTTCATATGTCTGCGTCGGTTCGCTGTTCTGCGCGACCTGCGGCAGTCGACTCGTTTAGGCTGGACATATGAATTGGAAATCACTGGTCAATCGGGCCGCGAGAATCGGAGTCCGTGAGGGGCTGCGCTACCTGCGACAGTCGCAGTCGAAGAAGAACTCCGGAGGCTCCTCGCAGCCCACGGACGCCCGCCGGCAGGATCCTCCGCGGTCGGGCGGTGGAGGTGCCACCTCGGCGAGGTCTGATGACCGTGCCGGCTCAGGCGGTTCGGGTTCGTACCCTGGTGATTTCACGGGGTCGATCAAGGTCAGCTACTCCCCCGATCTCGACGGCGATGCCGATCCGGGCGAGGTCGTCTGGGGGTGGGTCCCCTTCGAGGAGGATCACTCACAGGGAAAGGATCGCCCGTCGCTGGTCGTCGGCCGTGACGGCAGGTGGGTGCTCGCGCTCATGCTCACGAGCAAGGATCACATCCCCGGCGGCGTCGGCGAGGTCCGCGAGGACCGGCACGCCAAGTGGATGAACATCGGCACCGGGGACTGGGATTCGCAGGGAAGGCCCTCTGAACTCCGCCTTGATCGGATCATCCGCCTCGACCCGGATTCGATCCGCCGGGAAGGTGCGGTCATCCCCCGCGACGTTTTCGACCGCGTCGCCGAGCACATCTCCGGCTGAGACCCAGCAGACCGACCGAGCGAAGCCTTCATCTTCCCTGCGCTGCTGGGCGCGCAGGGATTTCCAGCCCGGGACCCGAGCCTGTATCATGGGTGATTGTGTCTTCATCAAGGCGTGTGTCTCGCCGAGGTCGGGTGAAGACGCCGTCGGATTCGATGTCGTCGATGTGTTTCCCCGCGGAGATGATCATGTCGGTTCGATGCGCCCTCACGACCATGTACCACTAACACGGAAGAGTGTTGAAATTGGCTAATATCAAGTCCCAGATCAAGCGGATCAAGACCAACGAGAAGGCTCGTCAGCGCAACAAGGCTGTCCGGTCCGAGGTTCGGTCCTACGTCCGCGTCGTTCGCGAGAACATTGCTGCCGGCAACAAGGAAGAGGCACAGCAGGCTTATGCTGTGGCTGCCCGCAAGCTCGACAAGGCTGTTTCGAAGGGTGTTCTGCACAAGAACAACGCTGCGAACCGCAAGTCGCGCCTGGCCACGCAGATCAACGCTCTCTGAGTCAACGACTGAGGCTATAGCTGCACGGGGTCCGAACCACATGGTTCGGACCCCGTTCTCTTCCCTTATTGCTACCTGACGGCGGCCCAGCAACCTCGCGCGAGGTTGCTG
>NZ_JBNFOL010000020.1:0-70587 GCF_057364765.1 Brevibacterium sp. LAARM3_SD1
AACCTCGCGCGAGGTTGCTGGGCCGCCGTCAGGTAGTTCTGGGGGAAAGGTCTTGACGGGGACTCCGCGGGCTGTCTATGCTGATTTCACGGAATGGAAACAAAACTTCCATAATACGGAAAACAGAGGCAACTCAAAGGAGAGCTCCATGTCCCCGAACTTCACCTCACCCGGCAGCTACGTCCTCAACTGCTCCACCCTGCTCGCCGAGGTGCCCGTTCTCGAGCGGGCTCAGGCCGCGAAGGATGCGGGTTTCGACGAGGTCGAATTCTGGTGGCCCTTCGACGGGAACCCGACCCCATCCTCGGCGGAGGTCGATGAGTTCATCGCTTCCCTCGAATCCGCAGGGGTCGCCCTCAAAGGTCTGAACTTCTGGGCCGGGAACATGGCCGCGGGCGATCGCGGAATGGTCTCGATCATCGGAGCCGAAGAGGACTTCGCGGCCAATGTCGCCATCGTCGTCGAGATCGGCCGACGCACCGGCTGCCGCGCCTTCAATGCGCTCTACGGACTGCGCACCGACGGCCAGGACCCGGCCGGACAGTACGCCACGGCCGCCGCCAACCTGGCGCTGGCCGCCGGCAAGGTCGCCGAGATCGGCGGAACTGTCCTCGTCGAACCCGTCTCCGGAGCCGAGGGCTACCCGCTCAAGCGATACGCCGACGCCGCCGAGGTGGTCGCAAAGGTCCGGGCCGACGGACCCCAGAACATCGCCGTGCTCGCCGACTTCTACCACATGCACGTCAACGGCGACGACGTCCCGGCCGTCATCGAGGCCGAAGCCGCGAACTTCGGCCACATCCAGATCGCCGACGCCGACGGCCGCGGAGCACCGGGAACCGGATCGCTGCCGCTGCGTGACTGGATCGACCGCGCTTACACTCTCGGCTACACCGGATCCGTGGCGCTCGAATACAAACAGGACCGCGCAACCGCCTTCGACTGGCTCGACCGCGCCGCCCAGACCGCCTGACCATCACCACCGACGACTTGAAGGAAACCCCACCATGTCCAAGACCATCGCTTTCATCGGACTCGGCATCATGGGCCTGCCCATGGCCAAGAACCTCGTCGCCGCCGGATTCGACGTCCGCGGCTTCAACCGCACCCCGCCAAGGCCGACGCCCTCGCCGAGGCGGGTGGCAGTGCCGCCGCCACCATCGCCGAGGCGGTGGCCGGGGCCGATGTCATCATCACCATGGTTCCCGACTCACCCGACGTCGAAGCCGTGCTGACCGGCGACGACGGAATCCTCGCCCACGCGTCTGCCGGGTCCACCTGGATCGACTTCTCCACCATCCGCCCCGATGTCGCGAAGGACTTGGCCGAACGGGCCAAGGCTGCTGGCCTCAAACCGCTCGACGCCCCCGTCTCCGGCGGCGAACCCGGAGCCGTCGACGGTGTCCTCTCTGTCATGGTCGGCGGCGACCAGGCCGACTTCGATGCGGTCTCCGACGTCTTCGAAGCCGTCGGCAAGACCATTGTCCTCGTCGGCCCCTCGGGAGCCGGCCAGACGGTCAAGGCCGCGAACCAGCTCATGGTCGCCGGCAATATCGGACTGCTGGCCGAAGCCGTCGTCTTCCTCGAAGCCTATGGAGTCGAAACGGGTGCGGCACTGCAGGTCCTCGGCGGCGGGCTGGCCGGATCCAAGGTGCTCGATCAGAAGGGGCAGAAGATGCTCGATCGCTCCTTCGACCCCGGATTCCGGCTTGAACTCCACCACAAGGACATGGGCATCGTCACCGCCGCCGCCCGCGAGGCAGGAGTGGCGATCCCGCTCGGCGCCACGGTCGCCCAGCTCGTCGGCGCAACGGTGCAGCAGGGCAACGGAGGTCTCGATCATTCGGGTCTCTTCACCGTCGTCGAAGCCCTCTCCGGCAAGAACGAGAACTGAACGACCGCCTCGGCGCCGGTGATCTCACCACTCAACCCCGAACCGAGCCGGCGACAGCGTCGTCGCCGGCTCCAGAACAAAGGACTCAACCCATGACACGCATGCGCGCAGTCGACGCCGTTGTGCTCATCCTCGAGAAGGAAGGCGCCACCGAGACCTTCGGGCTGCCGGGAGCGGCGATCAACCCGCTCTACTCGGCGATGAAGGCTCACGGCGGAATCCGCCACACCCTGGCCCGGCACGTCGAAGGAGCCTCGCATATGGCCGACGGGTACACCCGTTCGGCACCGGGCAACATCGGAGTCTGCCTGGGCACCTCGGGCCCGGCCGGCACCGACATGATCACCGGGCTCTACGCCGCGGCCGCGGACTCCCAGCCGATTCTGTGCATCACCGGCCAGGCGCCCGTCGCCGTGCTCGACAAGGAGGACTTCCAAGCCGTCGACATCGCCTCGATCGCGAAGCCCGTGACGAAGATGGCAAAGACGGTGCTCGAAGCCGGGCAGGTGCCCGGCGTCTTCCAGACCGCCTTCCAGTTCATGCGCTCGGCCCGTCCCGGACCTGTGCTCATCGACCTGCCCATCGACGTGCAGCAGACCGAGATCGAATTCGACATCGACGCCTACGAACCGCTGACCCCGGCAAAGCCCGCGGCCACCTCGGGGCAGGCGGAGAAGATCCTCGACCTCATCGCCGAGGCGGAGCACCCGATCATCATCGCAGGCGGGGGAGTCATCAATGCCGATGCCGCCGACCGCCTCGTCGAATTCGCCGAACTCACGTCCATTCCGGTCTCACCGACCCTCATGGGCTGGGGTGCGATCCCGGACGACCACCCGTTGGCCGCGGGCATGGTCGGCATCCAGACGCATGTGCGCTACGGCAATGCGACCTTCCTCGAATCCGACCTCGTCATCGGCATCGGCAACCGCTGGGCCAACCGCCACACCGGTGACCTCGACGTGTACCGGAAGGGTCGGAAATTCGTCCACATCGACATCGAACCCACCCAGATCGGACGCGTCTTCGCCCCCGACTTCGGTGTCGCCTCGGACGCGGGAGCCGCACTCGATGCGCTGCTGGCAGCTGTACGGTCTCGGGCGGGAGGGCTGCCGGACTTCACCGGTTGGGCCGGCGAATGCACGGCACGGAAGTCGACCGAGCACAGGAAGACGAACTTCACCGAGGTGCCGATCAAACCGCAACGCGTCTACCAGGAGATGAACCAAGCCTTCGGCCGCGACGTCACCTATGTCTCGACGATCGGGCTCAGCCAGATCGCCGGCGCCCAGATGCTCCACGTCTACCGGCCCCGGCACTGGATCAACGCGGGACAGGCCGGACCCCTGGGCTGGACCGGACCGGCCGCGCTCGGCGTGGCCAAGGGCAAACCGGAGGAGACCGTGGTGGCGCTGTCCGGTGACTACGACTTCCAGTTCATGATCGAAGAGCTCGCCGTCGGCGCGCAGCACAACATCCCCTACGTCCACGTCGTCGTCAACAACTCCTACCTGGGGCTCATCCGGCAGTCCCAGCGCGGATTCGAGATGGACTACGAAGTCTCGCTGGCCTTCGAGAACATCAACGCCGCCGGCTCCGCATCGTCCGGATACGGCGTCGACCATGTGGCCGTGGCCCAGGGACTCGGCTGCAAGGCGCTGCGGGTCGAGGACCCCGAACTCATCGGGGAGGGCCTCCGAGTGGCCAAGGAGCTCATGGACGAACACCAGGTGCCGGTGGTTGTCGAGGTCATCCTCGAACGCCTCACGAACATCTCGATGGGTGCAGCCCTCGACCAGATCAACGAATTCGAGACCCTCGCCCAGACTCCGGCCGACGCTCCGACGGCGCTGAGCCCGATGGGCGAACTGGCCGCGGCGAAATAGGCTGGGTCGAACCGATTGAGGGCTGGGCCGAACCGCCCGAGCCGAGTAGGCTAGAACGGTATACCGAAAATTCATTCACCGGCCTTCCGGGGCGGGCGACCGAGGAGGAACATTGAGCAACGACGCCGACTTCGACCTGATCATCCATGCCGAGAAGGCTCTGCTGCCTGAGGGCATCGAACCGGTGACGATCGGGGTCAGGGACGGGAAGATCGCCGCGATCTCCCGCGGTGGACAGGATCTGGGCGCGACCGCCTCGGCGGGGGCAGAAGTCATCGAGATTGAGGATGATCGGGTGCTGCTGCCCGGACTCGTCGACTCCCATGTCCACGTCAACGATCCCGGTCGCGCCGAGTGGGAGGGCTTCGCCAGCGCCACCCGCGCGGCCGCGGCGGGGGGAGTGACGACGATCGTCGACATGCCGCTGAACTCTCTGCCACCGACGGTCGATGTCACGGCGTTGGAGACCAAACGTGAGGTCGCCGCACCGAAGGCCTTCGTCGACGTCGGCTTCTGGGGTGGGGCGATCCCCGGCAACACTGCGGACCTGCGGCCCCTGCACGACGCCGGCGTCTTCGGGTTCAAATGCTTCCTCGAGGACTCCGGAGTTGAGGAGTTCCCGCCGCTGGAACCGGCCGAGATGACCGCGGACATGGCCGAGATCGCCTCCTTCGACGGAATGCTCATCGTCCACGCCGAGGATCACGAGGTGATGACCTCGGCGCCGAAGAACTCGGGTCCGAAGTTCGCCGACTTCCTCGCCACGCGCCCCCGCGAGGCCGAGAACGTCGCGATCGGCCGCGTCATCGACGCCGCTCGTGAGACCGGAGCAAGGGCGCACATCCTGCACCTGTCCTCGGCGGATGCGCTGGAGCAGATCGCCGCGGCCAAGGCCGAGGGGATCAAGCTCACCGTCGAGACCTGCCCGCACTACCTCGTCTTCACCGCCGAGGAGATCCCGGATGGGGCGACGACGCACAAGTGCTGCCCGCCGATCCGTGAGGAATCGAACCGTGAGGCGCTGTGGCAGGGGCTCATCGACGGCACGATCGACTGCATCGTCTCCGACCACTCGCCGTCGACGCCGAGCTCAAGCTGCTCGACACCGGTGATTTCGGTGCGGCATGGGGCGGGATCTCGTCGTTGCAGCTCGGCCTTTCGCTTGTGTGGACAGAAGCTGCGAAGCGCGGGATCGACCTCGCCGGGGTGGTCCGCTGGATGTCCGCGGCACCGGCGGCCGTGGCCCGGGTCGAGGGCAAGGGAGCGATCGCCGAGGGCAATGACGCGGACTTCGCCGTGTTCGCCCCCGACGAGGAGTGGACGGTGCGGGCCACGGAGCTCTGGCACCGCAACCAGATCAGCGCGTATGACACCCGCACCGTCCGCGGTCGGGTCACGCAGACCGTGCTGCGCGGCACCCCGGTCGACTTCGAGACCCCCGCCGGCCGCCGTCAGGTAGTTGTGGGGAGAAGTTATCCACAGGTTGTTCTCAGGTATTGTCTTTTGATGGTCAAGAGTGCAGTTTGGTGTCATGTACCTAAGTATGACGACGCAGAAACTCTATCGGCTCGGGTTCACCAAAGACGAGATTCGGCGCGGGGAGAAGTGCTGCCTCGAACGCGTAGCGCGAGGACGATATGTGGCCACCGGCTCCTGCACGGACGCGCGACATGAGCCGATCTGGTCGGCACTGAGTGAAGAGGACTTCGAGGAGTTCGGCCACCACGGCGACATGCGTGATGAGATCGAGCGTCTTCGCGTACTCATCCGGACTCGGGCTGAGAAGATCCACACCGCGTCTGGACGGTGGCGAGTGACGAAGGGGCGCGAGGTCTTCTCGCATCTGTCGGCGGCGCTCATCCACGGCCTCCCGATCGCTTATCCGGCCGAGTCCAGGGTGGAGGTGCTGCGTCCCAACATCAGCCGCAAGTACAAGCACCTCTATGTCCGGGACAGAGAGGTTCCGTCACCACATCGCCAGATGGTCGGCATCTATGCGGTGACGACGATGGAACGGACGCTCATCGACGTCGCCCGCGACTACGGACCCGATATGTCGGTGCCGATGCTCGACGAGGTGATCCGCCGACGCCGCACCGCGCGATTCCGCATCGAGGCGGTGCTGGCCGAATGCCCCGAACTACGCGGGGACGCGGCGGTGCTGCGCGCCCTCGACCTCACCGACGGCAGGCGCGAAGCCCCGTCGGAGTCGATCGCAGCAGTGCGCTTCTTTGAGCACGGAATCATCGGCTTCGAACCGCAAGTCGAATTCTTCGACCACTCCGGAGGCGTTGTCGCCCGAGTCGACTTCTGCAATCACGATGCCCGTCTGATCATCGAGATTGACGGCATGGAGAAGTACACGATGAATGGACTTTCGCCGGAAGAGAGCATCGCCGCGGAGAAGGCGCGTCAGGCCGCACTCGAAGCCAGGGGGTACACGATCATCCGGCTCACATACGGCGATCTCTTCCGTGCGGCTCCGTTCGAGCGGATCCTCGGTGAGCTCGCCACCCGGCTGCGCACGAACTGAGTGCCCGGAAACGCTCCCAGACGCAGGTGGCGGCGGTGGTGCCACCTCGCGCGAGGTGGCACGGCCGCCGCCAGGTAGTAATTGGAGGGTCAGGCGTTGAGCTCTTCGCGGAGGCGGGCTACGTGGCCGCGGGCGTCGACGTTGTACTCGGCGTGGGTGAGCGTGCCGTCGGCGCCGATGACGAAGGTCGAGCGCTGTGTGCCCTGGAACGTGTGCTCGCCGATCGTCTTCTGCCCATAGCTGCCGTAGGCCTTCGCCACCGCAGCGCCCGGGTCGGAGAGCAGCGAGAAGGTCAGCCCCTCCTCGGCGGCGAATTCCTTGAGCGATTCGGTGTCATCGGGGGAGACCCCGAGAACCTCGAAGCCCGCGGCCGCCAGCGCCGAGAGGTTGTCCCGGAAATCGCAGGCCTCCGTCGTGCAGCCCGGCGATGCGGCCTTCGGGTAGAAGTAGAGGATGACGCTGCGGCCGGCATAGTCGGCCTTCGACACCGTCCGCCCCTCGGCGTCGGTGAGCGTGAAGTCGGGAGCGATGTCTCCGACGGTGAGCTGAGTCTGAGTGGTCGTGGTCATGGTGCGTCCTTTCGTCGTTGAATGGTGCGTCCGGCGGCGAGCTGAGTGCGCACGCCTGCGCAGCCGTGTCCTCGATGAGCGCTTCGGCGCGCTCGGACAGAGTGGTGAGGTCCGCCGGTCCCGATGCGATCGACAACGCCGCCGTGATCCCGGCATCTCGGCATTCCGCGGCGGTCAGACCGACCCGACCGGCGATGACGATCACCCTCGCCGAGGCGGGGGCATGGTCCCGCACGGCCGCGACGACTTTCCCGCCCAAGGATTGGGAATCAAATGACCCCTCTCCCGTGAGCACGAGATCGGCGTCGGCCAGAGCCTCGGACAGTCCCACGGCCTCGGCGACCATCGTCGATCCGGGCACCACCTCGGCGCCGAGCAGCATCGTCAGTGCCAGCGGTATCCCACCGGCGGCCCCGAATCCCGGCGTCGCCGCCAGGTCGTTGGCTTCGGCAGAGGTGCCGGTGAGCACCTCGGCCAAGTGACCGAGCCCGGAATCGAGCACGTCCACCGAGTTCGCGTCCGCTCCCTTCTGCGGACCGAAGACCGCGGCAGCCCCGCAGGGCCCGGTGAGCGGATTGTCGACGTCGACGGCGATGCGCCACCGCACTGCCGTCGCCCGCCGGTCCAGCCCTGCTGTGTCGACCGCGGAGATCGCGGCCAAGCCGCCTCCGCCCGGCGCGACCGCCTGACCGGCAGCATCGGTGAAGCGGGCACCGAGGGCGGTCAGTATTCCGGTCCCGCCGTCCGTGCTCGCCGAACCGCCGATGCACAGCAGGATCTCCTCGACCCCGAGGTCGAGGGCCGCGGCCGCGATGAGTCCGACGCCGAAGGTATCGGCGCGCTCGGGCTGCAGTTCGACGTCCGAGACCTGCGGCAGGCCGTTGGCCTGTGCCGCTTCGATGACCGCGGTCTTTCCGTCAGGGGAGAGGCCGAAGTCCGCCGAGGCGGCCCTGCCCAGGGCATCGACCGTGTCCACAGTGCGCGGCCGAGTTCCCCACACGGCGAGCAGGGCGTCGAGCGTGCCCTCCCCGCCGTCGGCGAAGGGCAGTTCGGTGACCCGCGCTTCGGGGAGCACCGCTCGGACGCCGCGGGCCATGGCAGCTGCGGCGGCAGGAGCGGAGGCTGAGCCCTTGAAGGAGTCAGGGGCGCAGACGATTGACGGGGTCTGATCTGTCGTTGTCAGGCTCATGCACTCATTCAACCTCATCGTCGATGGTCGGGTGTGCGGCGGTTGCCACACGAACAGTATCCACCATACGGAAGAAAGTTTCCATAAAAATGTGTGAGCAATTTGACTTTGCCGATGGCGCCCAGCAGACTCGGATCAGTTGTTCGGAAATGGTATTCCGAACGGTGAAAGTCATTCAGCGCCTGCCTAGGAGGTCACCGTGGACCTGGCCGAGTTCAATCGACTCCCGGCCGATGACGCCCGCGGAGTTCTGCGTCCCTGCCTCGATGTCGACCGGTGGATCGACGCGATCGTCGATGCCCGCCCCCTGACCGACCTCGACTCCGCGACGGCCGCGTCCCGATCCGCTGCACCGCTGACCACCGCCGAGATCGACGCGGCCATGTCCCACCATCCGCGCATCGGTGAGAAGGCGAAGGGCGAGAGCGCCGAGGCGGCCCACTCGAGCCGTGAACAGGCCGGACTCGGCACCCTGGAAGCAGATGTGCAGTCCCAGCTGGCCGCCGGAAACGCCGCCTACGAGGCCCGCTTCGACCGCGTCTTCCTCATCCGCGCCGCCGGGCGCACGCCCGAGGAGGTCCTCTCCGAACTGCGTCGCCGCATGGACAACACCGCCGAGGAAGAGACCGCCGAGGTCGGGCAGCAGCTCATCCAGATCGCCGAACTGAGACTCGAAGGAATCCTCTCATGAGCTTCATCACCGCCCACGCCCTCGACTCGATGGTCGGCACCCCGGCCGCCGACCTCGAGGTCACGCTCTACTCCGGTGACGAGGTCATCGTCTCGGCCCGCACCGACGACAACGGGAGGGTCTCCGACTTCGGCCCCGATCACCTCGAGCCGGGGGACTACCGGATCGTCTTCGGCACCGGCGACTACTTCGCGGCCCGGGAGATCGACCACTTCCACCCCGTCGTCACCATCGACTTCACTGTCCAGGCCGGCCAGGAGCACTATCACATTCCGCTGCTGCTCAGCCCCTTCGCCTACAGCACCTACCGCGGCAGCTGAGCCGCGCCCACAACCGCTCACAGGGGAAGCAGGCCCCCTGCAGGATCTCCATCCTCAACAAACCGCCGAAGCCGACCGGTCCCATCCGGCAGGCCTCGACAATCGAATGGTCACGGTGTGCGCAGACTCGCACGCCGACGAACTGGAGGAAGAAAATGAGCAGCAAGGTCCGACTGACATCGAACCAGTACGGCAAGGCGGAGAACCGACTCATGCGGGTCTACCGCGATTCCGATCGCCACGAGATCCGCGATCTCAATGTCACCTCGCAGCTGTGGGGCGACTTCGAGACCGCTCACACCGAAGGCAACAACGAACACGTCGTCGCCACCGACACCCAGAAGAACACGGTCTTCGCGAAGGCCAAGGAGCTGGGCGTGAGCTCGCCCGAACAGTTCCTCATGGGTCTGGCCGACCACTTCACCTCAAGCTTCGACTGGGTCACCGGCGGTCGCTGGGAAGCCGAAGAATACGGCTGGGACCGGATCAACGACCACAAGCACTCGTTCTTCAAGTCCGCGCCCGAGGTCCGCACCGTCATCTTCACCCGTGACGACGACAAGGACACGCTGATCTCCGGCTTCAACGGACTCACCGTGCTCAAGACCACGGAATCGGGATTCGTCGGCTATCCGAAGGACAAGTACACGACTCTGCCGGAGACCGAGGACCGGATCCTGGCCACCGATATCGCCACCCGCTGGATCTACAACACCACCGACCTCGACTTCGAGGCCGTGTACACCAAGGTCAAGGAGATCATCCTCGATTCCTTCACCGACCACTTCTCCCACGCCCTGCAGCACACGCTGTACCAGATGGGCGAGAAGGTCATCGAGGCTGTGCCGGAGATCGACGAGATCCGCTTCTCCTGCCCGAACAAGCACCACTTCCTCTATGACATCGAACGTTTCGGACTCGAGAATCCGAACGAGGTCTTCATCGTCGCCGACCGCCCCTACGGCCTCATCGAAGCCACCTTCACCCGTGAAGGCGTCGACGAGAACAAGGACGCATGGGCACAGGTCGCCGGCTTCTGCTGAGATCTGAACATCACCTGCTGAGACAGGCTTTCCATCTCCGGGCTCCCGGGGTACTGTTCCGGGAGCCCGGACCCCGTGAGAAGGAAACCCCGATATGACACAGGACACAACCTCGGCGAGTCCGAGGGGAATCACCGACGAAGAGGTCGATGAATGGATCGAGTCCTGGGAAGGGCTCGTCGACGCGCGCGGAACCCAGCGCGCGGCCGAGATCATGGAGGCGCTGCGTGCACGCGCGGCCACGAACTCCGTCGCCCAGCCCAAGGTCACCACCACTGACTACGTCAACACCATCCCCGTCGACCAGGAGCCGTTCTATCCCGGCGAGGAGAAGGTCGAACGCCGCTTCCGCCGATGGCTGCGCTGGAACTCCGCCATGCTCGTCCACCGGGCACAGCGGCCCGAGATCTCCGTGGGCGGACACATCTCCACCTACGCGGGTGCGGCCACGCTCTACGAAATCGGATTCAACAACTTCTTCCGCGGCCAGGACCATCCCGGCGGCGGCGATCAGGTCTTCTTCCAGGGCCATGCCTCACCGGGAATGTACGCCAGGGCGTTCCTCGAGGGCCGCCTGACCGAGGCCGACCTCGACGGGTTCCGGCAGGAGGTCTCACGCGCCCCGCACGGACTGAGCTCGTATCCGCACCCGCGGCTGATGCCGGAATTCTGGCAGTTCCCGACCGTGTCGATGGGTCTGGGCCCGATCAACGCGATCTATCAGGCGCAGATGAACCGATACCTCCACAACCGCGGCATCTCCGACACCTCGGACCAGCGGGTCTGGGCGTTCCTCGGCGACGGCGAGATGGACGAACCCGAATCGCGCGGTGCCCTGCAGCTGGCCGCGAACGAAGGGCTGGACAACCTCACCTTCGTCATCAACTGCAACCTCCAGCGCCTCGACGGGCCCGTGCGCGGCAACGGCAAGATCGTCCAGGAGCTCGAGGCGACCTTCACCGGCGCCGGCTGGGACGTCATCAAGGTGCTATGGGGCCGCGAATGGGACGACCTGCTGGCCAAGGACCGCACCGGTGACCTCGTGAAGATCATGAACGAGACGCTCGACGGGGACTACCAGACCTTCAAGGCCGAATCCGGCGGCTTCATCCGCGACAACTTCTTCGGTCGGACCCCCGCGACGAAGGGGCTCGTCGACCACCTGTCCGACGACGACATCTGGAACCTCAAGCGCGGCGGCCACGACTATCACAAGGTCTTCGCCGCCTACCAGAAGGCCGTGAACACCAAGGGCAAGCCCACCGTCATCCTCGTCCAGACCGTCAAAGGCTACGGACTGGGCACGACGTTCGAGTCCCGCAACGCCACCCACCAGATGAAGAAGTTCACCGCCGACGATGTCAAGGCCTTCCGTGATCGGATGGACATCCCGATCAGCGACAAGGTCATCGACGAAGACCCGTACGCGGTGCCCTACTACCATCCGGGCAAGGACTCCGAGGAGATCCAGTACATGCTCGACCGCCGGCGTCAGCTCGGCGGATTCCTGCCGGCGCGGAAGCCGGAGAACAATCGGATCACCCTGCCTGCACCGAGTGACAAGGCGTTCGCGCAGACGAAGAAGGGCTCGGGGCAGCAGATGGCCGCCTCGACGATGGCCTTCGTCCGGCTGCTCAAGGACCTCATGCGAGAGAAGGGGCTGGGCGAGCGGATCGTGCCCATCATCCCCGATGAGGCCCGCACCTTCGGCATCGACGCGTTCTTCCCGACCGCGAAGATCTACAACCCGAACGGACAGAACTACCTCGCCGTCGACCGCGAGATGTTCCTCTCCTACAAGGAAGCGACCAGCGGTCAGCTCCTCCACGTGGGCATCAACGAGGCCGGTGCCGCCGCCGGATTCACCGCTGCGGGAACCTCGTACTCCACCCACGGCGAACCGATGATCCCGATCTACGTGTTCTACTCGATGTTCGGGTTCCAGCGCACCGGCGACGCCTTCTGGGCCGCCGGCGACCAGATGACCCGCGGGTTCATCATCGGCGCCACCGCCGGACGGACGACCCTGACCGGGGAAGGACTCCAGCACGCCGACGGGCATTCCCCGGTGCTCGCGGCCACGAATCCGGCCGTGCGCGTCTATGATCCGGCCTACGGCTACGAGATCGGGCATATCGTCCGCGACGGCCTCCACCGCATGTACGGCGAGCACGACCTCGGCGAGGACGAGCGCAACGTCATGTACTACCTCACCGTGTACAACGAGCCGATGCTCCAGCCCGCCGAACCCGAGGACGTCGACGTCGAAGGCATCCTCAAGGGCATCCACCGCGTCGCCGAGGCGGCCGGAGGCGACCGTCCGCAAGCGCAGCTGCTCGCCTCCGGTGTGGCAGTGCCCTGGGCGCTCGAAGCCCGGGAGCTGCTCTCAGCCGACTGGGGCGTCGACGCCGCCGTATGGTCGGTGACCTCGTGGCGCAGCTGCGCCGTGACGGTCTCGAATGCGAAGCCGCGGAACTCAACGCGGCCGCAGGCGACGACGAACCCGCGGATCGCGTGCCCTATGTGCGGCAGAAGCTGGAAGGTCGGCCGGGGCCGATCGTGGCCACGAGCGATTTCGACTCGACCCAGCCGGACCTCATCCGGCCGTTCCTCGACCACGATTTCGCGACGCTGGGCGCCGACGGGTTCGGCTTCTCCGATACCCGTGCCGCCGCGCGCCGGCACTTCAAGATCGACGCGCACTCGATGGTCGTGCGCACCCTGCAGCTGCTCGCCAAGCGCGGTGAGATCGACGGGTCCATCCCCGCCGAGGCGGCTCGACGTTATCGTCTGGGCGACGTCAACGCCGGCACCTCGGGAACGGCCGGCGGAGACTCCTGACCCGATCGGAGAACTGAAGTCAGCGGCCGCTCTGCATCTCTGCGGAGATGCGGGCGGCCGCGTCTTTGAGCAGCGGGACCGCGCGATCGGCGAACGACTGGTCGACGCGGCTGATCGGCCCCGATACGGAGATCGCCAAGGGAGCGGGGGAGTCGGGGATGGCCATTGCGAAGCAGCGCACTCCGAGCTCCTGCTCCTGTTCGTCGATGGCATAGCCGCGTTCGCGGATGCGCTCGAGCTCGGCCTCGAGACCGTCGATCGTCCCGATGCTGTATTCCGTGGGGGTGGGCATGCCCGCGGTGGTCGCGATATGCCTCACCTGCTCGGAGTCGAGGCCCGCGAGGATGGCCTTTCCGACCCCGGTGGCGTGCATATGGGCACGGCGTCCCACCTCGGTGAACATCCTCATCTGTCGATCCGACGCGACCTGATCGACGTAGACGACCATGTCTCCGTCCATCGTTGCCACATTCGCCGACTCCCCGAGTTCGGCGACGAGCTCGCGCAGATAGGGCCGCGCAATCGCGCCGAGCTGCGAGCCGGCGATATCGCCGAGGCGGACCAGCCCGGGTCCGAGCGCATAGCCGCGATCGGGCAGCTGCCGGACCACACCGAGGTTGACCAGGGTGTTGAGCAGACGGTGGATCGTCGGCAGCGGCAGATTGACGTCCGCGGCGATATGGCTCAGCGTTGCCGAGCCCGCGGAGTTCGCGATGCACTCCAGCAGTCCGAATGCACGTTCGACGGACTGTACGCCGCCCTTGGACTGGCGGATCGCCGGGGAGTCCTTGCTGCTCATCGATGTTCCTTAATCTGTGGGGAGTCTCGGCAGTGAAACTGCGTTCAGTCTAGCCCTCAAATGGAAGAAACTTTCCGAATTCACTGACACCAACTAGAGTTTCCGCTAGGCAAAAGTTATTATCCATAATACGGAAAATCGATATCAAGGAGGATATTGCCCATGGTCGCCACCAGCCCCGGATACTCCATCACTCTGCGCGTCGGCACCGAGGTCGGTCAGGCCTCGACCTCCGACCTCGTCGCCGCAGCCGCAGCCACCGGTGCGTCGGTCACCGCCCTCGACGTCGTCGAGTCCACCCCGCATTCGGTCATCATCGACGTCAGCGCAGACACCCGCGATGTCGCCCACGCCGACGAAGTCTCCGACGCCCTCAATGCACTGACCGGAGTCGAGGTCCACAAGGTCTCGGACCGGACCTTCCTCCTCCACCTCGGCGGGAAGCTCGAATCCACCCCGAAGGTGCCTCTGCGCAACCGCGACGATCTCTCCCGCGCCTACACCCCCGGTGTGGCACGCGTGTGCAAGGCGATCGCCGAGAACAGAGAGGATGCGCGCCGGCTGACGATCAAACGCAACACCGTCGCCGTGGTCACCGACGGCACCGCGGTGCTCGGCCTCGGCGACATCGGCCCCGAAGCGGCCATGCCGGTGATGGAGGGCAAGGCCGTGCTGTTCAAGCAGTTCGCCGACGTCGACGCGTGGCCGGTGGCCCTGGATACGAAGGACACCGAGGAGATCATCGCCATCTGCAAGGCCATCGCCCCGGCCTACGGCGGAATCAACCTCGAGGACATCGCGGCCCCGCGCTGCTTCGAGATCGAGGCCCGACTGCGCGAGGAACTCGACATCCCCGTCTTCCATGATGACCAGCACGGCACTGGCGTCGTCACCCTCGCCGCGCTGAAGAACGCTCTGAAGGTCGTGGACAAGAAGATCGAGGACCTGCGCATCGTCGTCTCCGGAGTCGGCGCGGCCGGCAACGCCATCATCCGCCTCCTGCAGGTCGCGGGAGCCGTGAACATCATCGCCTGCGGCCGCGACGGGGCGATCGGTCCGGACTCGACGGTCGACACCGACCACAAGAAGTGGCTGCAGGCGAACACGAACCCCGAAGGCTTCGCAGGCAGCCTCAAGGAAGCCGTCGTCGGCGCCGACGCATTCATCGGCGTCTCCGCCCCGAACGTGCTGAACGGGGACGATATCGCGGCGATGAACACGGACGCCCTCGTCTTCGCCATGGCCAACCCCGACCCAGAGGTCGACCCAGCCGAGGCGGCGAAGCACGCAGCCGTCGTGGCCACCGGACGCAGCGACTTCCCGAACCAGATCAACAACGTGCTCGCGTTCCCCGGAATCTTCCGCGGCCTCCTCGACGCCGAAGCCCGGGACGTCGGCGAGAACATCATGGTCGCCGCGGCCGACGCCATCGCCTCGTGCATCCCCGAGGACGAACTCCACCCCGGCTACGTCATCCCCTCCGTCTTCGACCCGGAAGTCGCGAAGAAGGTCGCCGAGGCGGTCGCCGAGGTCTCGTTATGAAACCCCAGAGAGCCTCCGTGCCAGGCGGTGGTGAATGAGAGACAATGAGGCCAGGCCCGGCACCGCCGCCTCGCCGTCGAACCCCGTGCAGAGAAAGAGAATGTGAAAGTGGAACGATCAACACTGGCCGATATCGACTCACTGCTGGGGGACACAGACGAGCTTCTGGCGACCGCATACCCCGGGGAACGCGACGTCCGCCAACCCGTCCACACCGTCTACGTCCCCGGTCACCGCACGAGCGCGGACCTGCCGTATCAGTGGGGACAGCAGGCGCTCGAGTGCGTCGAGGCCCATGGCGGAATGCTGCAGCTGGCCGAACGCGTCATCACCGCCGCCCGGAAGGAATCCGGTCCCGCGATCCCCGGCCAGGGGGCCAGCATCCACCAGGTGGCCAGGGAGGCCGAACTCCTCGCCGAGGCGGTCACCGCAAAGCTCGAACGCGAACCGATCGAGGATCTGCGTCTGGACTTCGAAGACGGATTCGGCGATCAGGGCGATGAGACCGAGGACCGGTGGGTCGTCCAGGCCGCCCGCGATGCGGTGGCCGGTCGCACCGAGAAGGGCGCCCCCGGCTTCGTCGGCATCCGGTTCAAATGCATGGAGAAGGCGACCCGGGAGCGCGGCCTGCGCACCCTCGATCTGTTCCTGTCGGAGCTCATCAAGGCTGGCGGCCGACTGCCGGAGAACCTCGTGCTCACCCTCCCGAAGGTCAGCACCGTCGATCAGGTGAGGGCGATGGTGCTCGCCGCTCGGGCGCTGGAAGCCGAGCACAGCCTCGGCGAGGGGACGATCACGTTCGAGATCCAGGTCGAGACCCCGCAGATCGTCCTCGCCGCCGACGGCACCGTGCCACTGGCGGCGTCCCTGCAGGCCGGGGCCGGACGCGTGACTTCGCTGCACTACGGAACGTATGACTATTCGGCGTCGATGGGCGTGGCCGCGGCCTACCAGGCGATGGACCATCCGGTCGCGGACTTTGCGAAGAACCAGATGATGCTCGCCGTCGCCGGCACCGGAGTCCACCTCTCCGACGGGTCGACGAACATCCTCCCGCTCGGCGAACCCGCAGAGGTCCACCATGCGTGGGCGCTGCACGCCGGCCTCGTCCGCCGCCACCTCAAGCGGGGGATCTACCAGGGCTGGGACCTGCACCCGCACCAGCTGCCGACCCGGTTCCTGGCGACCTTCGCCTTCTACCGCGAAGGCGGGGCACGGGCGGCTCAGCGCCTGCACGACTACGTGTTCAAGGCAGATTCGACCGTCCTCGACGAACCCGCCACCGCAAAGGCGCTCGCCCGCTACCTCGACCGGGGGCTCGTCTGCGGCGCCCACACCGAGGAGTTCGTGACCTCGCGGACGAACCTCAGCCTCACCCAACTCGGGCAGCTCGCCCGCACCGGCTCGCTCGACTGAGCAGACGACCACCGACCGAAGGAGACCCCGCACATGACGACGACCGACCCGTACACCTACTGGGCCCCGACCGGCGGCCACCCGCCGCAGTCCGATCTGCTCACCGACCGCGCGTTGGTGACCGAGGCCTACACGGTCATCCCGCGCGGAGTGATGCGCGATATCGTCACCTCGAACCTGCCCGAGTGGACCGGGACCCGGTCGTGGGTGCTGAGCAAGCCCGTGGCCGGGGGAGCGGTGACGTTCTCGCAGACGATCCTCGAAGTCGCACCCGGCGGCGGCTCGCAGGCGCCGGAACCGCAGCCCGAGGTCGAAGGGTTCCTCTTCGTCATGGCCGGAACGCTCGAGGTCACCCATGAGGGCACCGCGCATACGCTGACTCCGGGTGGGTTCGCGTTCCTGCCCGCCGGATCGACGTGGTCGGCGACGTCCACCGGCGCCGAGGCGGCCCGCTTCCACTGGGTGCGCAAACGCTACCAGCCCGTGGCGGGACTGACTCCTGAGGCGAAGTTCGGCAACGAAGCCGATGTCGAACCGTCGCCGATGCCCGGAACCGACGGACGCTGGCGCACGACCCGCCCGCTCGACCCGGACGACCTCGCCTACGACATGCACGTCAACATCGTCACCTTCGAAGCCGGAGCGGTCATCCCGTTCGCGGAGACCCACGAGATGGAGCACGGCCTCTACGTGCTCGAGGGCAAGGCCGTCTACCGTCTCAACGGCGACTGGGTCGAGGTGCAGGAGGGCGACTTCATCTCCATGCGCGCCTTCTGCCCGCAGGCCTGCTATGCCGGAGGGCCCGGACGCTTCCGCTACCTGCTGTACAAGGACGTCAACCGCCAGGTCGAGCTCTGAGCTTCTCGACGCTCCGAACTCCTGAGCGAACGTAAGAAGCGGCTGGCCGGAAAGGATTCCGGACAGCCGCTTCTCCTGTATGTCAGTCGCCTGAGTGCGTCAGTCCACTCAGATGAGCTGCAGGGTCCGCGAGGTGTACTCGGAGACCTCCTTGAGCAGCGTCTCGTCATCGACGAGGTCGCGGCCGAGCGACGGGATCATGTCCTTGAAGCGCTTCTCCCAGCCCGCGAACTCGCGCGGGAAGCAGGTCTTGAGCAGTTCGATCATGATCGGCACCGCGGTCGAGGCACCCGGTGAAGCACCGAGCAGGGTTGCCAGCGAACCGTCGGCGGACGAGATGAGTTCGGTGCCGAACTGGAGGACGCCGCCCTTCTTCGGATCCTTCTTCATCACCTGCACGCGCTGACCGGCCTGGATGAGTTCCCAGTCGGCGGGGTCGACGGAGGGGATGAAGGTCTGCAGGGCCTCGAAGCGGGCCTTCTTCGTTGCGGCGAGCTCACCGAGGAGGTACGTGACGAGGTCCGTGTTGTCCTTGGCGACATTGAGCATCGTGCCGATGTTGTTTCCGCGCACGGACAGCGGCAGATCGGTGAAGCGGCCCTTCTTGAGGAACTTCGGCGAGAAGCCGGCGTAGGGGCCGAACATCAGGTAGTCCTGGCCGTCGACGACACGGGTGTCGAGGTGCGGCACCGACATCGGGGGAGCATCCTGAGCGGCCTGGCCGTACACCTTCGCCTGGTGGCGGGCGACGAGATCCTGGTTCGCGGTGCGCAGGAAGTAGCCGGAGACCGGGAAGCCGCCGTAGCCGCGTCCCTCCGGGATGCCGGACTTCTGCAGCAGCGGCAGTGCACCGCCGCCGGCGCCGACGAAGACGAACTTCGCGCCCACCTGGTGGGTCTCGTGCGAGAGCAGATCCTTCACGGTGAGAGTCCAGCCGTCCGAGGAACGGTCGAGGTCGGTGACCTGGTGGCTGGTGCGCACGGTCGCGCCCTTGGCGGCGACGTAGCTGAGCAGCTGAGACGACAGAGAGCCGAAGTCGACGTCGGTGCCCTGCTTGATGCGCGAGATGCCGTTGACCTGCCCGGGACCGCGGCCGGAGAACATCAGCGGCAGCCATTCGGCCTGAGTGTCCGCGTCCTCGGTGTATTCCATGTCCGCGAACAGCGGATTGCGCACCATCGTCTCGTAGCGGTTCTTGATGTAGTCACGTCCCTTGTCGCCGCGTCCGTAGCTGACGTGGGCGATGGGATTGATGAAGGTCGTCGGATCGGTGATGACACCGGTGTCGACGAGGTGCGACCAGTACTGGCGCGAGTGGTGGAACTGCTGGTTGATGTTCGAGGCCTTTTCTAGGTCGATCCGACCGTTGGAGTCCTCGGGGGTGTAGTTGAGTTCGCAGAGTGCGGCGTGGCCGGTGCCGGCGTTGTTCCAGGGGTCGGAGCTCTCCGTTGCCACATAGTCGAGCTTCTCGTAGACACGGATGTCCCAATCGGGCTGAAGTTCGGTCAGCATGGCGCCCAGAGTGGCGCTCATGATGCCGCCGCCGATCAAGACGACGTCGACTTTTTCCTGCGGTGAGGGCATTTGGACTCTCATTCCTCGTCTCTGACTACATGTATTCGTCTCTCAGGGTACTCTCCGGCATCGGCCCACCTGTAACCCGGGAGGAGGGAACGAAGCGCCGCGAGAGCATTCTCACAGCGGATGGACGTCCGCCCTGCTCGCCTTTATCCGACCATTCGGACGCTTTGGCAAGACAGTCTGTGTTGCCCGCCACAAGATATGCAACTATGGGCACATGTCCAAACGTTTCCAGCTCCGTGACGCGCTCGCCGAATTCCCTCCCTACGTTCCCGGCAAGCCTCCCGTCGCATCCCCCGGCCTGACCCCGTACAAACTGTCGTCGAACGAGAACCACCTGCCGCCGCTGCCGGGTGTCGTCGAATCGGTGGCATCCGCCTCGGCGATTCCGGGGAACTACCCCGATCCCACCGCAGCCGCGCTCGTGGCCGATATCGCCTCCCACCTCGATGTCGAACCCGCCGAGGTGGTCCCGCGCCGGGCCGCTCCGAGGTCCTCACAGCGCTGACGAACATCACCCTCGAAGCGGGCACGTCCGTGGTCTATCCGTGGCCGTCGTTCGAGATGTACCCGATCCTCGCCTCGGCGCGGGGCGCGGAGAAACGCCCCGTCGCTCTGCTGGAAGACGGTCGGCACGACTTCGCCGGGCTGGCCGCGGCGATCGATGACACGACCCGCCTCGTGCTGCTGTGCTCGCCGAACAATCCGACCGGTCCGACGATCACCGATGCCGAACTCGAGGGATTGCTCGCCGAGGTGCCCGAGTCCGTCATCGTCGTCCTCGACGAGGCGTACCTCGAATTCGCCACCGAGGCCGCCGACTCCCTAGCCGCCTACCGCAAGCACTCGAACCTCGTGCTCGCCCGCACCTTCTCGAAGGCGCACGGCCTGGCAGGTCTGCGCGTGGGCTACGGCATCGCCGACGCCGAGATCGCCTCGGCGATGCGACAGGTCATCGCCCCGTTCTCCGTCACCGCCGGTGCCCAGGCCGCCGCCCGGGAATCCCTGGCACGCGTCGACGAGGTGGCCGTGCGCGCCAAGGAAGTCGCCGCGGTGCGCGACCGGTTCGCTCACGATCTGCGGGAGCTGGGTCTGTCCGTGCCCGACGCGCAGGGCAACTATGTGTGGATTGCGCTCGACCCCGAGGCGGCCGTCGCCTTCGAAGGCGAGTGCGCGAAGCAGGCCGTGGCCGTGCGTCGACTGCAGGGCGGCGTGCGCGTGAGCATCGGACCCGATGAGGCACTCGACCGTGTGCTCAAGGTCGCCGCGTCCCTGTGACGATGAGCGCGGAGACGACGGTGGGCACGGAACTGGACGGACTTGCGGCCGAACTGAGCTCGGGCGCCCTGGTCACCGATCGGGATGTCATCGACTCCTACTCGTCGGACAAAGCCCTGTTCTGTCCGGCGGGGACCGCCTCGGCGCTCGTTCGTGCTGCCGACGTCGATGATGTGGTCGCGGTGATGCGGTTCGCTACCGCGCATCGGATCCCGGTGGTTACTCAGGGTGCCAGGACGGGACTGTCGGGGGCGGCGAACGCCACGGACGGCGCGATCCTGCTCAACGTCGCGAAGCTGAATGCGATCGTCGATATCGACGAGGTCGACCAGACCTGCCGGGTCCAGCCCGGAGTCATCAACCAGGACCTCAAGACCGCGCTGGCCGAGCATGGTCTGTCGTATCCGCGGATCCGGGGTCGGTGGCGATCTCGACGATCGGCGGGAACGTCGCGACGAACGCCGGCGGCATGTGCTGTGTGAAATACGGGGTGACGCGAGACTACGTGCGCGGTCTGACCGTGGTCCTCGCCGACGGGACAGTGACCCGGTTGGGTCGGCAGACGGCGAAGGGGGTGGCCGGTCTCGACCTGGCCGGTCTGTTCGTCGGGTCCGAGGGCACTCTGGGTGTCATCGTCGAGATCACGCTCGGGCTCAAACCGCTGTTGGCGCCGCCGGTGACCGGGGTCGGGATCTTTCCCGATATGGAGTCGGCCGGGCGTACGGTGACGGAGTTCATGGCTTCCGGGGCGGCCCGTCGATGTTGGAGCTCATGGATGGGGCGACGGTCGGCATGATCAACGCGTATGGGGATTTCGGTCTGCCCGACGGGGCCGGTGCGCTGTTGTTGGTGCAGTCGGATGCTCCGGGGCAGGCCGGTGTGACCGAGCTGGAATCGTTCGAGGCGATCGCCAGGGCGCAGGGCGCCGATGAGGTGTTCTTCTCCGATGATCCGGCGGATTCGGAGATGTTGGTCGCGGCTCGTCGGGCGGTGTCTCCGGCGATGGAGAAGTACGTGTCGGGGCTTGGTGGGGGAGAGCTCATCGATGATGTGTGCGTTCCTCGGTCCCGCCTCGGCGAGTTCTTCGCCAGGTTGGACGAGATCGCGGCCCGGCATTCGGTGGAGGTGTCCACGGCCGGGCATGCCGGGGATGGGAACATGCATCCGAGTGTGCTCTTCGATGCTCACGATCCGGCGAGTGTGGCCGAGGCGAAGGAGACGTTCGCTGAGATCATGCAGCTGGGGCTCGACCTGGGTGGGACGATCACGGGTGAGCACGGCGTCGGGTATCTGAAGAAGGACTGGCTGGTGCGCGAACTCGATGCGGGTGCGCGGGCGCTGCAGACCTCGATCAAGGCGGCTGTCGATCCGTTGGGGATCCTCAACCCGGGGAAGATGCTCGGCTGAGACCTCGGGTGACCGAACTCAGCCCGGCCGACGCATGTCGAAGCGCTGATCCGAGCTGATCCCGAAGTAGGCGGTCGGTCCGCCGCCGCGCAGCACCGGATCGGCGGCGGCTGTGTCGACGATCCCGTCGGTGAGCAGGGATTCGTCGAGATGGACTCCCACCACTTCGCCCACGGTGAACCATGAGCCGGAGCTCTCCCCGTCCGCGGTGCGCAGGTCGATGATCTGGGTGACTCGGCATTCGAAGGTCGCCGGTGAGGCTGCCACGCGTGGCGCAGAGATCTCCACGGACTCGGCCTCCTCGATTCCTGCGGTGGAGAACTCGTCGACTTTCGCGGTGGTCGACGTGGCGTTCATCGCCTCGGCGAGGGTCCGAGTGACGAGGTTCCAGGTGAACTCCCCGGTCTCCCGGCAGTTGGCAACGGTGTCCTTCCACGCGTTGCTGGAGAAGCCCACGAGCGGTGGAGAGTAGTTCAGCGCATTGAAGAACGAATAGGGCGCGAGATTGCGGCGGCCCTCGGCATCGACTGTGCCGATCCAGCCGATGGGCCGCGGCGCGACGATGGCGTTGAAGGGGTCGTGCGGCAGACGGTGGCCTTCGGACGGGCGATAGAAATGAGTCACCCGACTATTCAAGCAGGTATGACGGAGTGTTGCGCACGATGACGGATCGCCGCTGCCTCGACGGCGGACGTGCCTATCGTCTGTGACATGACCATCACCCAGCTCCCCATCCTCGACCTCAGCCTGGCCGAAGACCCCGCGACCGCCGAGGCGTTCCGTGCAGACCTGCGCCGTATCACCCATGAGATCGGCTTCTTCTACCTCACCGGCCACGGAATCCCCGACGCCGACTTCACCCGCATCATCGATGTCGCCGATCGCTTCTTCGCTCTGCCCGAGGCCGAGAAGCTCGCGATCGAGAACACGAACTCTCCGCACTTCCGCGGCTACACCCGCACCGGAGGCGAACGCACCCAGGGGCGCGTCGACTGGCGGGAGCAGATCGATATCGGCCCCGAACGCGCACCCGTGGCCGAGCCGGTCAACGACTTCGACCACCTCACCGGCCCCAACCAGTACCCGGAATCGCTGCCCGAGCTGCGCGAGGCCACGGAATCCTGGCACGGGCAGCTGAGCGAGGTCGGCGCTCGTCTCCTCGAACAGTGGGCGCTGAGCCTCGGTCAGGCGGGCGATCATTTCGCGTCCGCCTTCGCCGAGGATGCCGAATCCTTCATCAAGATCGTCCGCTACCCCGAAGCCGAATCCGAGTCCGTCACCCAGGGCGTGGGCGAACACCGGGACGCCGGCACGCTCACCCTGCTCTACCCGCAGCCGGGCACCACCGGCCTGCAGGTGCTCACCGATGACGGTTGGATCGATGCGGATCCGATCGAGAACACCTTCGTCGTCAACATCGGCAAACTCCTCGAAGTCGCCACGAACGGCTACCTCAAGGCCACCGTCCACCGTGTCCTGCCGACCGGACCCGGGCAGGACCGCATCTCCATCCCGTTCTTCTTCAACCCGGCTCTGAACGCTCGTCTGCCCGAGGTCGACTTGCCCGCCGAACTCGCCGCCGATGCCCGCGGTGTGACTCAGGACGAACGCGACGCTCTGCACGCCGTGTACGGCGAGAACGCCTTCCTCTCCCGGCTGCGCTCCCACCCGAACGTCGCCGAGAAGTTCTATCCGGACCTCGTGAGCGCTCGGGCCTGAGAACTCAGGCTCGGGTCCGCTCCGTCAGTGCGGCGATGTCCTCCGGACGCACCCGACAGCAGCCGCCGATGATCCGCGCACCGAGGCGGCCCCACTCCGCCACCGGCCACGAACCGACGCCGGCTTCCGCACCGTCGCGCCAGGTCAGAGTGGCCGCATCGTAGATCTCGCCCGAGTTCGGATAGGCGATGAGCGGCAGGTCCGTGTGCCGGGACAGTTCTTTCAGAGCCGGAGTGACGAGAGATGGACGCACACAGTTGACCCCGATCGCCTGCACTCTCGCCGAGGCGGCCGCCGCCTCCGCGAACTCCGCCAAGGTGCTGCCGTCGGGCAGGGTCGGGGAGCTCGTGTCCGTGCCGGTCTGTAGAGTCACGGTCACCCAGGAAGGGAGACCGGTCTCGTCTGCCAGGTCGATGATCGCTGCGATCTCGTCGAGGCGCGGCTGGGTTTCGATGGCGAGCAGGTCCGCTCCCGCCTCGGCGAGGGTGTCGATGCGCGGACGATGGAAGGCGGTGTATTCCTCAGGACTCCGGTGATAGCTGCCCGTATATTCGGCGCCGTCGCCCAGAGCTGCGCCAAAGGGGCCGACGGAACCGGCGACGGGAACGTCTCGGCGTTCTGCGGCACTGCGTGCGACTCTCACGCTTTCCGCGATGATCCGGCTGCCTTCCGCGGTGCCGATTCCCGCCTCAGCGAACCCGAGCGGCGTCGCCTGGTAGCTCGCTGTCGTGAGTATCCGTGCTCCGGAATCAGCGAACGCGGCGTGGATTGCCTGCAGGGTGTCCGGATCACGGCGGATGAGTTCAGCCGACCACAGGGCGTGGTCGAGGTCGATGCCGCGATCCTCGGCGGCGCTGCCCAGACCGCCGTCGATGACGATGGGGGCGGTCGCCTCGGCGAATGTGAGCATCTGGGTGAATGTCATGGACTTAGTTAAGCTTGTCTGGTGACTGCAGACGAAACTTCGGCGGCATTCGAGACCGCACCCATCAACGACCGATCGAACTTCGGATTCGAGGTGGGCACCCGCATGGACACGGGCGGACGCACCGGGGTCATCCACACCCCGCACGGCGATATCCGGACCCCGGCGTTCATCCCG
Organism: Brevibacterium sp. LAARM3_SD1; assembly: GCF_057364765.1. Classification (NCBI taxonomy): domain Bacteria; kingdom Bacillati; phylum Actinomycetota; class Actinomycetes; order Micrococcales; family Brevibacteriaceae; genus Brevibacterium; species Brevibacterium sp. LAARM3_SD1. Next base: position 24,669 of record NZ_JBNFOL010000020.1, read on the forward strand.
GTCGGGACGAAGGCCACGGTCAAAGCTGTGCGCCCCGACGAGGTCGCCGAACTCGGCGGTCAGGCGGTGCTCTCGAACGCCTACCACCTCTACCTGCAGCCGGGGTCGGACCTCATCGACGAGGCCGGCGGTCTGGGCAGGTTCATGAACTGGCCGGGACCGACCTTCACCGACTCGGGCGGATTCCAGGTGATGAGCCTGGGCTCGGGATTCAAAAAAGTCATCTCGATGGAGTCGACAGGCGAGCAGAACGACGAACTTGTCGCCGTCGGCAAGGAGCGCCTGTCGAACGTCGACGACGACGGGGTGACGTTCAAGTCGCATCTCGACGGGTCGATGCACCGCTTCACCCCGGAGATCTCGATGCGCGTGCAGCACGAACTCGGCGCAGACATCATGTTCGCCTTCGACGAGCTGACCACGCTGGTCAACACCCGCGGCTACCAGGAGGAATCCCTGGAGAGGACCCGACTGTGGGCGATCCGCTGCATCGAGGAGCACTTCCGCCTCACCGAGGAGCGTTCGCACCGGCCCTATCAGGCGCTCTTCGGGGTGCTGCAGGGTGCGCAGTACGAGGATCTGCGGCGCAAGGCCGCTCGAGACCTCGGCGCCATGGACTTCGACGGCTTCGGCATCGGCGGTGCGCTGGAGAAGGAGAACCTCGGCATCATCATCCGCTGGGTGTGCGAGGAGCTGCCGGAGAACAAGCCGCGGCACCTGCTGGGCATCTCCGAACCCGACGACCTGTTCGAAGCGATCAAGACCGGTGCGGACACCTTCGACTGCGTCTCGCCCTCCCGCGTGGCCCGCAACGCCGCGATCTATACCCGCGACGGCCGGTTCAACCTCACCGGCGCGAAGTATCGCCGCGATTTCGGTCCGCTCGATCCCGACTGCTCGTGCTATACGTGCCAGAACTATTCACGGGCGTATCTGCGGCATCTGTACAAGGCGAAGGAGATGCTCTTCTCCACCCTGTGTACGATCCACAACGAGCACTTCGTCGTCTCGCTCGTCGATGAGATCCGGCAGTCGATGATCGACGGCCGCTTCGACGAGCTCGAAACCGAGGTCCTCGGCCGCTACTACGCGAAGAAGTAGGCGCGCTTCCGGCAGCCACTGCGGTCGCCCGCCGGCCCGTACCGGTCAGTCATCGACTTCTGATCAGCACATCGAGTTCTATCCCGATGACCTGATCAGAAGTCGATGTCGGCCGGGGACAAAACTCGATCACACTCGTCGGCAATCGCTTTCCGTTCGGGGCCGGCCGTTGTGCGTCCGGTGCATCAGTTCGCGAACGCGCGCCGGTCGGCTAAGGCGTCATTGAAATCTACGCTTCAGCCGCGTCGAGTTCGTAGCTGGGTTCGTGGCGTTTGACGAGCTTGATGACCCGATAGGTCACAGGCAGGAAGATGATCTCGACCGCGACCTTGTAGACGAAGCCGACGACGATGTAGTTGAGGAAGTCGAGCCCCGGGATGACACCGGCGAAGGCGATGATGCAGAACAGCAGCGTGTCGACGAACTCGCCGACACCGGTCGACGTGAGCAGCCGCACCCACAGCTTCGATTCGCCCATGCGCTTCTTCACCGCCACGAGCACCCACGAGTTGAGCAGCTGGCCGACGAAGTAGCCGACGAGGGAAGCCGCGACGATGCGCGGGTAGAAGCCGAGCACGGCGGCGAAGGCGTCCTGGTTCTCGTAACCGGGCCCCGGAGGCGAGATGAGTACGAGCCAGAAGACGAAAGTGGCCAGGATCTGCAGGGCGAATCCGGTGATCACGGCCTTGCGAGCGGCTTTGAAGCCGTAGACCTCGCTGATCACATCGCCGAGGATGTAGGCGATGGGGAAGAGGAACGCGCCGCCGTCGGTGACGATCGGACCGAAGCCGATGACCTTCGTGGCCGAGATGTTCGAGATGATGAGCACCGTGCAGAACACGGCGAGGAAGACCGCGTAGTAGCGGCCCCGGGAGGAAGCGAAAGCTGCGAATCGTGCAGCCGAGGTGGTGGTGTGCGCCGGATCGGTGGTGCGATCCGGCTGCCCAGACTCAGACTCGGAACGCCCAGACTCAGGACTCTTCTGCGCCAACGGTGATTTCCTTTCCTCCGGTGACCGTGAGCAGCTGCTCGTACGTCAGAGGCACCATCGAATTCGGTGTCCCCGCGCCGGCCCAGAGAACAGGATAGTCCTTCAGCGACACATCGACATAGGTCGGAATCGGCCCCGGATGACCGCAGGGAGCGACCCCGCCGATGACCTGTCCCGTGGCCTCGCGGACGAGTTCCTTCGACGCCCGGTCGAGGGAGTCGACGCCGATGAGTTCGGCGACATGCGTGGTGTCGACCCGGTGAGCGCCCGAGGCCATGATGAGTACGGGTTCACCGCCGGAGGAGAAGATGAGGCTGTTCGCGATCGCTCCGACCTCGATGCCCAGGGCTTCGGCCGCCGCGGCCGCCGTCGGCGTCGAGCCGTCGAAGATCTCGATGCGCGGGTCGATCCCGGCGGCCGAGAGATCGGCGGCGACCGCCTCGTGGTTGGGATGATCCCATCTCGCCGAGGCGGCTCCGGGCTCGGTCTCGGCCGTTGCCTCCTCGTCCTCGTCGTCGACCTCGGTCACCGGTTCGGCGAGACCGCGACGGCGCAGCAGGGGAGCGACATCCGGGCGGGTGCCGAAGAAGCGTTCGATCGCTGCCATCGGGTCGACCGAATAGCCGGGGGCGAGGATGGCTTCGCGGAAGGCATCGCCGGCCTCCCGATTGAGTCCGCCTTGGTCCTCGAACCATTCGCTCACCCAGGCGGCGATGACTTCGGAGTAGAGGTAGGAGTAGTAGCCGGCGGCATACCCGGAGGCGAAGATGTGCCCGAAGTACGTCGACCGGTAGCGCGGCGGAACGAGCGGCGAGAAGCCGGCCGCGGCGAGCACCTCCGATTCGAAGGACAGGACTTCGGTGATGTGCTCCCCGGCCTCGAGCGAATGCCAGGACAGGTCGAGCATGGCAGCGGCAAGATACTCGATCGTGTCGAAGCCCTGGCCGAACTTCTCCGAGGCGATGAGCGCGTCGACGAGTTCGGCCGGCATCGGCTCACCCGTGTCGACGTGCTTGGCGAAGTGGGGGAGGACCTGCGGGTGGAAGCGCCACATTTCGTTGAGCTGGGATGGGAATTCAACGTAGTCGCGGGGGACGGCGGTGCCGGCGTCGACGGGTAGGTGGAGTTCGCGAAGAGCCCGTGGAGGACGTGGCCGAATTCGTGGAAGAACGTCGTCAGCTCGGTCGGATTGAGCAGAGTGGGCCGGCCCGGACCGGGTTTGGCGAGGTTGAGCGAGAGGGTGACGACCGGCAGCAGCCCGGTCAGCCGGGAGGCCGGAACCAACTGGTCCATCCAGGCTCCGCCGCGCTTCGTATCCCTCGAGTACGGGTCGATGAGGACGAGTCCCAGGTGACGTTCGTTGACGTCGGTGACCTCATAGACTCGGACGTCCTCGTGCCAGGCGGTGACGCCCTCGTACGGAGAGAAGGTGATTCCGTACAGTCCTGTGGCGGCTCGGAAGACACCTTCGGTGAGGACGGAGTCGAACTCGAAGTACTTGGCCACCTCGTCGGGGTCGATGCCGAATTCGTCGGCGCGGAACTTCGCAAGGTAGTACTTGACGTCTTCGGACGCGACCGTCTCGAGGCCGTAGCGCTCCTTGACCTGCGCAAGTTCCTCATCGAGTTGGGCATTCGCGGGATTGATGAGCGAGGAGACGATATCGGCAGCGGCATCGGGGTCGCCGGCCGTCTGATTGTCGATGGCGAAGGACGAGTAGGAAGGGTATCCGAGAAGATGCGCCTTCAGCGCACGCAGCGCCGTGGTGTCGGCGACCTGGGTGCGGGTGTCGCCGTCGCCGCCGCGGGATCCACGGGCCATCGAGTTGTTCAGCACATGCCGACGCGTCTGTGCTGTGCTCAGGGATTCGAGCACGCCCTGTTGGGTGAAGTTGTTCAGCGGCAGCAGGTAGCCGTCGACGCCGCGTTCGGCGGCACGATTCGCCGCTGCCGCGATCTGATCGTCGTTCATCCCGGCCAGGGAATCGGCCTCACTGAGGTGGACGGCCAACTCGCGCGTATCGAGCTGCAGCGCGCGGGAGAAGGAGTTCTCCAAAGTGGTCAGTTCGGCCGCGATCGTGGCCATCTGCTCACGTTCGTCCTCGCCGAGGCGGGCGCCCGCACGCACGAACTGATCGATGGTCAGTTCCTGCTGGCGCTTGTCCTCGGGGTTGAGGTCGGAGACCGAGACCTGCTCGATGCGGTGGAAGAGGTCGACGTTCAGCAGGATCTCGGTCTCGGTGGCCGACAGGAGCTCCCAGGTCTCAGAGATGGCGTCGGTGAGTTCGGGACGCAGATGATTCGACTCGATGGCTGCTGCCACGGAGGCGATGCGGGTCATCGGCACGGACGCGGATTCGAATCTCACGGTGGTGGAGAAGAACGTGGACTCGGCGTCGTCGGCGATGATGGCAGCCACCTCGGCGCGGGCGAAATCGGTCGCCGTGTGAACCGCGGTCAGCAGGGTCTCCGGGGTGACTGCGGCGAAGTCGGGCAGCGAATAGTCGGTCTGCGGGTCGAGGAACGCTTCCCAGACATCGATGCTGTTCGGATCTGCGCTCATTTTCTCGACGATTCACTTTCTGAAGCGGGTGGGGGTTCGCTCCGATCCTAACGTGAGTCGACCGGCCAGTGCATGATCGCTGGTTACACTGGATTCCATGGGCACTGGGCAGGGCAAGTCCCTCACACTCAACAGCGCGTTCCGGCTCGGCTTCACTGGCGCCCTGGGCGTCGGGCTGGCGATCGTGGTGATGACGGCACTGCAGTCCGTGGCGACCGTGATCATCTACATCGGTCTGGCACTGTTCCTCGCGCTCGGGCTCGAACCGATCGTGCAGTGGCTCGTCGACCGCAAGGTTCCGCGGTCGCTGTCGGTGCTCATCGTCGTCGTGGCATTCATCCTCATCGTCGTCGGCGTCGCACTGCTCATCGCGCCGGCCGTGATCAGCCAGATCCAGACGTTCGTCGCGGATCTGCCCGGGATCGTGGCGAACCTTGCCACGACCGGGTGGGTGACGGAGCTCGAAGAGCAATTCACCGGCGCGATCGACATCGATGCGGTGTTCGCCAACATCTCGGAGTGGGCCTCGGATCCGAAGAATGTGCTCTCCCTCGGCGGCGGCGTCGTGTCGATCGGGGCGGGAATCCTCAGCTTCCTCACCGGGGTGATCATCGTCGTCATCCTCACCATCTACTTCGCCGTGTCCATGCCGACGATCAAATCCGCGATGCTCTCCCTGGTCGCGGCCTCATCGCGGCCGACGGTCGAGTCCGTCACCGAGGAGGTCACCCGATCCATCGGACGCTACGTCCTCGGTCAGGTGTCCTTGGGTGTCATCAACGGCGTATGCTCGGCGATCTTCCTCACCATCATCGGCGCCCCGCTGCCGGCGCTGTTGGCGTTCGTGGCGTTCCTCGCCTCGCTCATTCCCCTGGTCGGCCCGATCACCGGGGCGATCATCATCACCGCTTCCTGCCTGATGGTCTCGCCCGGGCTGGGCATCACAGCCGGAATCTACTACCTCGTGTACATGCAGGTCGAGGCGTATCTGCTCAGCCCGCGGATCATGAACAAGGCCGTCGACGTGCCCGGCGCCCTCGTCATCATCGCCGCGATCGCCGGCGGAACCCTCGGCGGTGTGCTCGGTGCGGTGGTCGCGGTGCCGGTGGCCGCCTCGGCGCTCATCATCATCCGCAAGGTCGTCGTCCCGGCGCAGGCGAAGAAGTAGGAGCGGCTGGCCGACTGTCAGTCGTGGTCGTCGTGGTGGTCGGAACCGAGTCGGGTGACGAGGGCGTGGATGATGAGCTTGACGATGAAATAGGCGCCGAAATAGGCGACTGCCGCGAACACGAGGCTCATGAGCAGGTTCCCGTCACCGCCGAGACGGGGCAGCACGACGAAGATGGCTGCGGTGATTGCCGCGAGATACGGGATCAGTCGGAGGACGGGGGATTCGGGCTCGCTCATGGGGCTGAGTCTAGCAACGGGGTACCGAAGCATCGATGCGGAGTCTAGGGTGGAGCCCATGACTGAAGCCGACTGGAGGGCTCAGCGCGACGAGGCCGTGCCTAAGGAAGTGGAACGGCTGCTCGCGACCGTGCTGGAATGGTTCGGCAGACCAACGAAATCCATTTCACCGTCGTCGACCGTCCGTCCACGGCGGGGCGTCGGGACTGCGATGATCGAGGCCATCACCGAGGATGTGCTTGCCCGTGGGGTGAAACTGCTCGAGGTGAAGACCCTCGGACCGTCGAAGGACGATCCGAACTATGCGCGGACCCGTCACTTCTACGAGAAGATGGGCTTCCTGCCTCTGGAGGAGACCGACCTGTGGGGAGCGGACACACCCTGCCTGTCCTGGTGAAGCCTTTGGTATGACACTGCCGAATTGGCCCCGAATTCCTCCAGCCCATGGGGCGATACAGTTGCGCCCGGTCGAACGGCGTGACGTCGACATGGCACGAAAGCTGTCGACGGACCCATACGTGCCGTTGACCGGTTCGTTGCCAGGCAATGCAAGCAAAGCGGAAGCGAGTTTTTGGGTCCGACGACAGCAGGGCCGCCACGCAGAAGGCCGGGGGTTCTCATTCGCCATCGCGCGCCAAGACGATGATTATGCCGTCGGCCACTGCGGTCTGTGGCTGAAAGCTCTCGACACAGGTCGCGCGACCGCCGGCTATGCCATCGTGCCCTCCGATAGAGGCTGCGGGTACGCAACAGACGCCCTTTCAGCGCTGACAGAATTCGGTCTGTCGATTCCTGAGGTCCTGCGCATCGATCTGTATATCGAGCCCTGGAACATCCCGTCTCTTCGCACGGCCGAGCGTGGAGGATACCTCCGCGGTCAGCTGGTCGTGGGGCACCAGGCAATCGGTGGCAGACTCCGCGACATGATCGAGTATTCGACACCGATCCGGGGGCCGAGTGATGAATGACTTCTGGAGAGCCAACGTCCGGGCCGTAGTCTTCGACGTCGGTGAGACTCTTATCGACGAGACTCGAATGTGGACCGATCATGCGCACGTGCCGGAGTGACGTCGTTGAGTTTCTTCGCTGTGCTTGGGGCGCTGATCGAACGAGGAGACGATCACAGTGGGATCTGGGCTGAGCTGGGACTACGTCCACCCGCTGAACTGACTCAAACTGATCCTGTCGATCTGTATCCCGACGCAATCGACTGCATTGAGACCATTCGGGCGACGGGCATGAGAGTGGGAATCGCCGGAAATCAGCCTGCTGGACTCGCCCGACGTCTGAGTAGCATGAGGCTCACCGTAGACTTCATAGCGTCTTCGTCCGAATGGGGAGTGAAGAAGCCGTCGAGAGAGTTCTTTGCTCGGGTGATCGATGCTGCAACAGTGCCTGAAAGCGAGATTCTCTATGTCGGCGATCGACTCGACAACGACATTGCACCGGCCAACTCAATGAGCGTTCGGACAGTTTTCCTGATGAGAGGCCCATGGGCACATATTCAGCGGCATCGTCCTGAAGCAGAGCTTGCCGATCTGAGACTCGATTCACTGGAACAGCTGCGCGACATATTCGTTGACGCGGCGAAACATTCGGATGCGGAATGCGGCGACGGCGGAGATGTCAGCTGAAGCTCTCGATCTCGACTACCCCTTCACCGGTCGCTGGCTGGTCCAGAACAGCCCCGCAGATCAGGTGCCCAGCCATGGAACAACCCGATTCGCGACCTCGTACGCGATCGACTTCGTACCGGTCGATGACTCAGGCCGGTCGGCCGCCTTCGGGTTCGCCTCGCTGATTCGCCCGGAACCGCCGGAGCAGTTCATAGGTTTCGGCCGCAGCGTGCTCGCTCCTATCGCCGGCACCGTTGTTGCCATCCACGACGCAGTGACCGATCATCCTGCGTACCGTGGTCTACCTTCGCTCGGCTATGCGATGACTCAACGCAGACGAGTTGAGGCCGGATGGCTCGCGCTCGCCGGGAATCACGTCATGATCCGAACCGGTGCCATCGTAGTGGCACTCTGCCACTTCCAGCAGGGAAGCGTTCGAGTCCAGGTCGGACAGACTGTCCGGATAGGTGAGAGGCTCGGGCGATGCGGAAACTCAGGCAACAGCACTGAACCTCATCTTCATGTTCAGGCGATCAGCAGTCTTGACCTCGCCCGCGCCGACGCTGTGCCGATTCGCTTCGGCGGAGCTCTCCCGCCAAATGGTGCCATCGTCGATCCGTGAGCCTCCGTCCTAGCCTTCGGCGACCAGCCTCCGAACTCCCTCAACGGCTATTGTCCGCACCCCGGTTCCGGCTTAGGGTGAGAGGACACGGACATATCCGCTCCGCGCCTCCGACCGCCATCGGACGAGGCATGTGTTGTGGGGTGGATGGACTCACACGAAGGAGTGTCATGGCAGTCTACTCAGCACCCGGTACCGACGGTGCGCTTGTCACGTTCAAGCCCCGTTATGAGAACTACATCGGAGGAGAGTGGGTGCCGCCGAAGGACGGCAACTACTTCGAGAACATCACTCCCGTCACCGGGCAGGCTTTCACCGAGATCCCCAGCTCAACCGCTGACGATGTCGAGACCGCGCTCGATGCCGCATGGGCTGCGGCACCGGCCTGGGGCAAGACCTCGGTCGCCGAACGGTCGAACATCCTGCTCAAGATCGCCGATCGCATCGAATCCAACCTCGAAATGCTCGCCGTCGCCGAAACCTGGGACAACGGCAAGGGAATCCGCGAGCCGCTGGCCGCAGACCTGCCGCTGGCCGTCGACCACTTCCGCTACTTCGCCTCCGCCATCAGGGCGCAGGAAGGCGGCATCTCCCAGATCGACGACGACACCGTCGCCTACCACTTCCATGAGCCCCTCGGCGTGGTCGGACAGATCATTCCCTGGAACTTCCCCCTGCTCATGGCCACGTGGAAGCTCGCTCCGGCGCTCGCCGCAGGCAACTGCGTGGTGCTCAAACCGGCCGAGCAGACCCCGGCATCGATCCTCGTCCTCGCCGAACTCATCGGCGACCTGCTGCCTCCGGGCGTCCTCAACATCATCAACGGATTCGGCGTCGAAGCCGGCAAACCGCTGGCGTCGAACAAACGCATCCGCAAGATCGCGTTCACCGGCGAGACGACGACTGGCCGCCTGATCATGCAGTACGCCTCGCAGAACATCATCCCGGTCACCCTGGAACTCGGCGGCAAGTCGCCGAACATCTTCTTCGACGACGTCATGGCCGCCGACGACAGCTACCGGGACAAGGCACTTGAGGGCTTCGCGATGTTCGCTCTCAACCAGGGCGAGGTCTGCACCTGCCCGTCTCGCGCACTCGTCCAGGAGTCGATCTTCGACGACTTCGTCGCCGCCGGTGTCGAACGCGTCCGGTCGATCAAGCAGGGCAACCCGCTCGACACCGACACCCAGGTCGGCGCACAGGCCTCGAACGACCAGTTCGAGAAGATCATGTCCTATCTGAAGATCGGCAAGGATGAAGGCGCCGAGGTGCTCATCGGCGGCGACAAAGCCGAACTCGACGGTGACCTTGCCGGCGGCTTCTACATCCAGCCGACGATCTTCAAGGGCACGAACAAGATGCGCATCTTCCAGGAGGAGATCTTCGGACCCGTCGTGGCCCTGACCTCGTTCTCCGACTACGACGACGCGATCGCCACAGCCAATGACACGCTCTACGGCCTCGGTGCCGGCGTCTGGGCCCGCACTGGCAACACCGCCTACCGAGCCGGACGCGACATCCAGGCCGGTCGCGTCTGGGTGAACAACTACCACGCCTACCCGGCCCACGCCGCGTTCGGCGGATACAAGTCCTCGGGCATCGGACGTGAGAACCACAAGATGATGCTCGACCACTACCAGCAGACGAAGAACCTGCTGGTCAGCTACTCCGAAAATGCACAAGGATTCTACTGATGAGTGAAACAGCCGAAACAGCCGCTCTCGAATCGACACCGACGATCGAGGGCGAAGAGAAATCGCGAGTGGCGATGACTCAGGCCGCCATCGACCTGCTCGCCGACCTCGTCGACAAACACGGACAGCTCATGTTCCACCAGTCCGGCGGCTGCTGTGACGGCTCGTCGCCCATGTGCTTCCCCGAAGGCGACTTCCTCACCTCGGAAGCCGATGTGCTGCTCGGACACTTCGACCTGCCCATCGATGATGCCGAGAAGGCCGGACTGGACTTCTGGATGTCGACGGAGCAATTCGAGTATTGGAAGCACACGCATCTGACGATCGATGTGGTGCCGGGACGGGGGAGCGGCTTCAGCGTCGAATCACCGACGGGAAACCGCTTCATCATCCGCTCGACGCTCATGGACGTCGGCTGAGGCCTACTTCAGCACCTCGGGTTCGCCGAGGGAGAGCATCAGTCGGTTCGCCCAGTTGAAGAAGGCGGCACAGCTGAGTGCGTCGATGATGTCGCCGTCGTCGAGACCCGCCGCACGCAGCTGCTCGACGTGTGCGACGCCGAAGGACTGCGGGGTCAGGGTCAGTGCCACCGAGGCATCGACGACGGCATCCCACACCTGATCACCGAGGTGGCTCTTCGTGCCGGTTCCCTCGTCGAGGAGGCGTTGGACGACGTCCCGACGCCCGGATTCCTCGGTGGCCCGAGCCGCGTGGACCGACGCACAGAACAGGCACCCATTGAGCCGCGAGGCCGCGGTCGCGGCGAGTTCGCGTTCGGCCCGCCCGAGCCCGTCGGTGGTGTTGAAGAAGATGTCGAAGTCGGTCAGCGTCCGTGCCTTGAGCGCGGAAGGATCCCTCGCCAGCAGCCGGAAGTACGGGTTCTTCGCCCGTCCCGCCTCGATCAGGGCATCCCGTTGGTCATCGCTGAGGTCCGCCTCGGCGACGGGAGCGATCCACGGCACCCACCCGAGCCCACCTTGCTGGAACAGCTTCGGACGGTGGAGATTCGGATACGTCTTCACCCGATCGCCGACGGCCTGCAGTGCCTCTTCGACTCTCGCCGAGGCGGGGCTGTCGTCGGCCCCGTCCGTCTCGTTCGCGGATTCGCCCTCTGACCGGTCCACCTGGTGCGGTTGGGCATCCGCGGTCGCGGAGGCCGCCTCGGTGAGCGCGGCGAGACCGGTGCTGATGCGGATCTGGAAGTTGAGGAACGACACGAGCTGGGCGAGAGTGACGATGCCGTCCTCGTCCCATCCCGCCTCGAGCAGAAGCGCGAGGTGACCCGGGCGGCTGTCGCGCGGATGGAAAACGAGAAGATGAGCGAATTCGAGTCCTGCCGTCAGCTTCTCACCGAGTCTCTCTGCCGTCGCCTCGGCGGCAGTCAGCCACGGCCCGGGAACGTTCTCTTCAGCCAACGCTGCGGATTCGAAGATTCCGTAGGGACCAGCTGTGCCGGCAGGCGAGGTCGCCTCGTCGAGGAGTTCGGCGACCGCCCAGGACACGGACTCGTCTTCGTCACGCAGGAGATCACGGTAGAACTCCTCGGCCCGAGTCGAACCGAGCAGACCCGCGGTGAACGCGGCGACCGCATAACGGTCGCGGAAGCTCACGCCCTTCGGATCGGCGGGTTCGAGCAGAGCCTCGAAGCTCAGCTGAGCATTCTCCTTCGCCTGTGCCCGGTGATCACGCAGGCCATCGAGAGGATCATTCGCCGCGATTCCGGCGAGGAGGTTGATGATATCGGCCATCTCAGTGCACCCGCTCCTTCGTCACGGAGAACCCGAGGGCCGGGGCCACCTCGGTGGCGAGCAGTTCGATCGACCGCAGAGCGGTCTCGTTCGTCGCCGGTACCGAATGCACTTGGAAGCTGACGTCTGTGACCCGGTCGAGGACACGGTCATGGTGCAGCCTCTCGACGACCTGCTCAGGCGTGCCGAGGTAGGTGTCGGTGGCGATGAGGAGCTCATCGAGGCTCAGCCCGGACGTGTCATAGCCGACGAGGCGGTCGGCCTCAGCCCGCAGAGCCGGTTCGGTGATCTCACGCAGCCGGGGCAGGTCTTCGGCATCGGCGACCACGGCGGTGCGGGAAGCGAGGATCCGCGGTTCGACCCCGTCCGGCAGCTGGGAGAGATAGGTGTCGATGACCGGCAGCTGCACCTCGTCGAGGCGTGCCGCCGGGTTGTCCTGGGGACGCGGCTGAGTCCTGGAGAGCATGAGTCCGTCACCGGCAGCGCCGGCCGCACCGGCACCGCCGGCGGAGAACGTCGCCTGCCACAGACGTCGTTCGAGACTCGGACGCTCCGCGTCGGGAACGGGATAGAGACTGTGGTCGGTGGGAAGCCGGTCGCCTGAGAACAGGGTGCGCAGTGTTGCGAGGTTGTCGGCGAAGACCTCGCGACGGTCATCGAAGCTCGTGCCGAAGGCTGGGAAGGACTTCGGATTCCCGCCGGAGCCCAGACCGATCTGGAGGCGACCGGCGGAGAGTTCGTCGAGGACGGCGGCGTCTTCGGCCACGCGCACGGCATTCTCCATCGGCAGGGTGATGATCGCGGTGCCCAAGTCGATTCGGGAGGTGCGGGCGGCGGCATGGGAGAGGAAGACGAGCGGGGACGGCAGCCCGCCCTCTGCCGCGGAGAAGTGGTGCTGGGCGACCCATGCCGAATGGAAGCCGAACTCCTCGGCCGTCTCGATCTGTTCGAGGGCGAAGCGGTAGCGCTGAGCTGCCGGGGCGTCCTCGAGCAGGCGAGTGAAGAATCCGAGCTTCGGTCCGGTCGCCTGGGTGTCGGTCGGTTGAGGGTTCATGGTTCTCAGCTTTCTGCTGCTGCGGTGAGCAGGGTCGGGGTTGCGGGTCGAGTGTTCGCAGGCGCTGCATCGGCCGACAGCGTCGCGGGACGGGGGATCGCCTCGAGCAGAGTGCGAGTGTAGGCAGAACGCGGGCGAGTGAAGATCTCTTCGGTCGCGCCATCGTCGACAAGGTGCCCGTGCGACATCACGGACACCGTATCAGCGATCTGACGGACGACGGCGAGGTCATGGGTGATGAAGACGTAGGTCAGGCCGAGCTCCCTCTGCAGCTCATCGAGCAGCGTGAGAATCTGCGCCTGCACGGTCACGTCGAGAGCCGAGACCGCCTCGTCGAAGACGACGAGTTCGGGTTCGACGATGAGGGCGCGAGCGATCGCGACTCGCTGCAGCTGCCCGCCGGAGAGTTCGGCGGGACGCCGGTCGAGGAAGTCGGTCGGCAGCGCCACTCGATTCATGGCCTCGGCGACGATTCGAGGGCGGGAGGTGCGGTCACCGAGGCGGAAGTTGCGCAGAGGTTCGGTCAGGGTCGAGCGGATCGAATGCTTGGGATCAAGAGCGGAGAACGGGTTCTGATGGACCAGTTGGACGGAGCTCCGGAACTCCCGCAGACGGTGACGTGAGGGACGACCGCGTCCGAGTTCCGCGGCGTCGAAATCGCCGATGCGCACTTGCCCGGACTGGGGTGTGAGGAACCCGCTCAGGGCCTTGCCCGTGGTCGTCTTGCCCGAACCGGATTCGCCGACGAGTCCGTGCGTGGTCCCGCGCGCCACCGTGAAATCCACACCTTCGACGCCGGTGATCTGATCACCCGTGCGGTCGAAGATGTGGGTGAGTGATTCGACGGAGACGAACGGGGTGTCAGTCTGCGTGGTCGCCTCGGTGCGGTCCGGACGTGCCTTCGTCTGCAGCGCAGGGGCATCGGCGATGAGGCGGGAGGTGTACTCGGTGGCCGGGTCGGAGAAGACACGGCCGGCGTGTCCCGATTCGACGATGCGTCCGCCCTGCATGACCACGACCTCGTCGGCGCGCTCGCCGGCGACGGCGAGATCGTGGGTGATGAAGAGGACGCCCATCCCGGTCTCGGCGCGCATCTCGTCGAGGAGGTCGAGGACCTGCTTCTGGACGGTGACGTCGAGGGCGGAAGTGGGTTCATCGGCGATGAGCAGGCGCGGACGCAGCGCGATGGCGGCGGCAATGAGCACCCGCTGCCGCATCCCGCCCGAGAGCTCGTGCGGGAACTGATCGGCCCGCTTCTCCGGCTGGTCGATGCCGACCCGGTCCAGCAGCTCGATGACCTGAGCACGAGCCTCTGCCCGGTTGGCTCGGCGGTGGATGCGCAGCGCCTCGGCGACGGATTTCCCGATCGTCTGCAGAGGATTGAGCGAGGACCCCGGGTCCTGTGGGACATAGCCGATCTGGGAACCGCGCACACCGCGCCACCCGGAGGTGCCCAGGCTGAGCAGATCGAGATCGCCGAGGCGGATCCGCCCGTTCGCGACCCTGGCCGATGGCGGGAGCAGGCCGATGGCCGCGTTCGCCGTCGTCGACTTCCCCGAACCGGATTCCCCGACCACGGCGGTCATCGAACCGGGACGGACCACGAGGTCGAGTTCGCTCACGGCAGGTGCCGCGGAGCCGCCTCGGCGGGTGTATTCGACGGAGAGACCGTCGATGCGCAGCAGTGAGGAGTCGGTCATGATGTCACCTTTCGCAGGGTGTTGCCGATCTGGTGGGTGGCGAGCACGATGGCCATGACCACGAGGCCGGGCAGCACGGTCAGCCACCACGCGGTGGCGACGAAGTCGCGGCCCTCGGCGATGATGAGGCCCCATTCCGGGGTGGGCGGCGGAGTGCCGTATCCGAGGAATCCGAGAGTGGAGATCTGGAGGATCGCCGAACCGACCTGGAGCACCGCCAGTGAGAGCACGGGAGAGATCGAATTCGGCAGGATATGGCGGACCAGGACGGAGAAGAAGGTGCCGCCGGATCCGTAGGCCGCGGCCACGTAGTCGCTCGTGTTGATCTGCACCGCCTGGGACCTGGCCAGTCGTGCGAACTGGGCGATGGCGGTGACTCCGACGGCGATGGCCGCGTTGATCGTTCCGAAACCGAGGACGACGACGATCGAGAGGCTGAGCAGGATCGCGGGGATGGACAGCAGCACATCGATCAGGCGCATGAGCACATCGTCGACGAACCCGCGCCGGGTGCCGGCGATGAGCCCGATCGTGGTGCCGACGATCAGCCCGACCCCGACGGCCACGAGCGCGGCCAGCAGGGACTGGGAGGCGCCGTAGACGACGCGGGTGAAGGCATCGCGGCCGGTCTGGTCGGTGCCGAACCAATGCTCGAGGCTCGGGGCCAGAAGGGCAGGGGTGTCTCCGCCGTCGTTGGGATCGAAGTGGGTGAAGAGACCGGGGAACAGCGCCCAGGCGATGGCGATGAGCAGCACCAGCCCGGAGGCGATGGTGGCCGGGGTGATCGCGGCGCGTGCCCGGCCGCCGCGAACTCGGCGGGTGTCGGTGCCGATGCCTTGGCCGCGTGTGAAGACGATGCTCATGAGTCCTTCTCCTTCGCCTCGTCGTCCCAGTCGAGGTCGACGCCGACGCTGGCCGCGGTCGCCGTCAAGGCGCGACGTGAGGGTTCGTCGTGGCTGAGCAGTGGCCTGCCCGCCGAGGCGGTGCTGCGTTTCGTGCGCAGTCGGACGTCGATGACGGGGTAGAGGAGGTCGACTGCGAGGTTGATGATGACGTAGCCGAAGGTGGCGATGACCACGACGGCCAGCAGGATCGGATTGTCCCGGTGGGTGACCGCTTGGGCGGTGATGAGTCCGATGCCGTTGCGGCCGAACACGGTCTCCGTGACCACGGCGCCGGCGACGAGTTCGCCGAAGACGAGGCCGATGATCGTCAGCCCCGGCAGCACCGCATTGCGGGCGACGGTGTGGACGAGGATCCACAGTTCGGAGGCGCCCTTGGCCGTGGTGACCTTGACGAATCCGGAAGCCTGCACCTCGGTGATGGAGCGGATGAGCACCTGGGCGATCGGGGCCGACAGCGGAACCGCCACGGTCAGGGTCGGCAGCACGAGCGCCTCGGCAGGGCCGGGGTCGACGACGGAGACGAGACCGAGCTGGAAGGAGAAGACCTGGATGAGCAGGATTCCGAGCCAGAACACCGGGATGGAGATGAAGAGACTGGGCACCGAGTCGAGGACTCGCCGCACCTTGGCCGTCGGCCCGGTGGCCGGTCCGAAGGTCGCGAAGACGGCGATGATCACGGCGAGGACGAGGGCGGTGACGAACCCGGAGGCCGCGAGCACCGCGGTCGACGGCAGCGCCGCCGCGATGATCGTCGACACGGCGGCACCGGTCTGCACTGAATAGCCGAAGTCGCCCGTGAGGAACCCGGTGAGGCTCGTGAGGTACTTGCCGAACCAGGAGTCGTCGGCGCCGGTGGCTGCGCGTATCTCGGCGATCTGGTCGTTGGACAGGCCCAGTGCGGGATCGGCGAAGCGGGCGGTGACGCCGTCTCCGGGGATGAGGCTGAGCAGGATGAATGCCGCGGTGAACGCGAGCAGCAGCACGAGGACCGCTTGGCCCAGGCGCAGGAGGAGGTAGCGGGTGTCGAGGATCATTTCTCTCCTGCCAGCCAGGTGCTGTAGAAGTCGGGGCGGCCCACGGGTTCGGTGGTGAAGCCGCGGACGCGGCGGCGGAACGCGAAGACCTGCGGTTCTTCGAAGAACGGCAGCACATAGGCCTGGTCGACGAGGTAGTTCTGGACCGCCTCGGCGGCCTCCTGCCGTTTCTCATGGTTCGGTTCGGACGCCAGCGTCTCGAGGAGTTCGTCGACCTTCGGATCGACCGAATCGTCGTCGGCGTCCGCGCGGTCGACTCCGTTGAGGAAGACGTCGCGGTTGACCGAGGAGTAGTTCGAGCGCAGATTGTCGAAGTCGGCGCGGGCGACCATCGAATGGTAGATCTGCACGGTATCGAGTTCGAGAGCGTCGAGCGTCTGCTTCGACTGGTCACCGGGATTGATCGACAGGCGCACACCCACGCGGCGCAGCTGCTGCTGGATGAGAGTCTGGACCTCATTCGACCGTGGCTGCGGCAGCGCGATATTCACCGTCAGCGCCAGCGGAGTTCCGTCCTTGACGCGGTAGCCCTGCCCGTTGCGCTCGCTCCAGCCGGCCTGGTCGAGGAGACGGTTCGCCTTGTCCGGGTCGAAGTCCCACGACCCCGACTGGTCGACATACCCCATGGCGCCCTTGGCCAGCAGGCCGGTGGCCAGCGGGTAGTTCGGGGTGAAGAGCTTGTCGACGATCTCCTGTCGATCGATGGCGGCGATGAGCGCTCGCCGAACGTCGATGTCGTCCAGCAGGTCGTGGCGGAACCGGAAGTTGATGCTGTTGTTGATTCCGTTCGTCGCCTTCGCATAGAGGCGCAGGCCCTGTTCGGTCACGCGGGACTCATCGGGTGCCTGGACGTCGCGAACGCCGTCTGCCTGTCCGGAGAGCACGGCCCCGATGCGCACGGAGTATTCGTTGTTCGTCAGGTAGTCGATGCCGTCGAGGTGGGCCCGGCCCTGATGTTTCAGGTGCGGGGGCGCCCAGTCGTAGTCCTCGCGGGCACGGACGGAGAGCTTCGTGCCGATGGTCTCTGCAGTGATGTGGAAGGGCCCGCAGGTGTGGATCTGCGTGGCTCCGCCAGGGCCGAAGCCTTCGGCGTCGAGGTCGAGAGTGGAATCGGCGAGCAGGCCCGCGTTCATCGTCGACGTCGCTTGGGCGAAACCGGGGGAGGGTGCCGAGAAGTGGAACCGGACCCGATTCCCGTCGAGGACTTCGCTGCGTTCGTAGTTCGAGATCTGCTCGGACACCGGCAGTGTGCGTGATTCGTCGCCGCGGCCGAAGAGGTCGAAGTTCTTCGCCACATTCTCCGGTGTCAGCGGTGAACCGTCCGAGTAGGTCACGCCCTTGCGGATGGTGAAGGTGTAGGTCGTGCCCTCGGCGTCGGTCTCCGGCAGGTCGGTGGCCAGCCACGGATGGAGCTCGAGGGTCTCGGGATCCTGCCACAGCAGGCGTGCCGAGATGTTGTTCATGATTCCGCCGTTCGGGTAGAAGCCGACCGACGGCGGGTAGAGCAGGGTCCAGGTCTGGGGTTCGAAGTAGGTGAGCACTCCGCCGCGGACGGGTTCGCCCTCGGCCAAGGAACCGGAGTCGTGGGGAGTGCAGGCGGTGAGGGTGAGCAGAGTGCCGAAACCGAGACCGAGGCTCAGTACCGAGCGGCGGTCGAGGCGGCGGTCGGTCAGGCGCTGAGTCAGACGCGCTGAGGTGGAGAGACGGTGATCCGTCATAGGACGTCCTTCGGGCAAGAGGAATGGAACAGAGGGAATTGAGCCGGATGGTTCAACAATATACGGACATTGCGGGCGCCGTTGGTGGCTGGCAGGGGCAGTGTCCGGTATGGGGCCCGAAGTGGATGTGCATGCCCTGAGTAAAACGCATCCGTGCAATCCGCGTCAATCCGGGGCTTAATATTGAGACATGTTGAACACATCGAGTTTCGATCATCTGGTCATCGCCGTGCCCGACCTTGAGGAATATGTTGAGCAATCGTCGGCTCGTCTGGGGGTGAGAGCGATCGACGGCGGGGCCCATCCGGGATTGGGGACAGCCAATGCGCTGCTCGGACTCGAGCTCGGCGACGACCTCACCGAGTCGCTCGGGCTCAAGCCGGAGAACGGTGCGAACTCACTCACGTATCTCGAGATCCTCGGCCCCGACCCCGAGCAAGACCCGGCACTCGCGGCAGGGCGCTTGGCCGGGATCACGGCACCGACCGTGCAGCGGTGGGCGATCCGTCCGGACGATTTCGACGGCGTCGTCACGGCAGCTGCGCGTGCACGGGAACCGCGCGTCGACCTCGGCGAGGTCCATGACATGACCCGACGCCGACCGGACGGGGAGGTGCTCGATTGGCGCCTGACCAGGCGCACCCCGCTGCCATGGTCGGGAATCCAGCCGTTCATCATCGATTGGAAGGACTCCGAGCATCCGGCGAGCCAGAAGATGCCGCGGGTCCGTCTCGAGCAGCTGTGGGCCGCGAGTGATCAGCCGGCTGCGGTCGGCTCGATCCTCGACTTCTTCGGCATCGCTCTCGACATCATTGCCCCAGGCCGCCAAGAGGGGGAGACTGAGGGCCTACACGCTCATCTGAAAGGTCCGGGTGGATCATGGACGCTCTGAACACCATTCCCGCTGAACTCGACCACCTCATCATCACGGTGCCCGATCTCGAGGCCGGGGTCGCCGCCGTCGAAGAGGCCACCGGGGTGCGTGCGATTCCCGGCGGCTCGCACCCGGGGCGGGGGACCGCGAACTTCCTCCTCGGGCTCGCCCCGACGGGCTGGCCGGAGGGAGCGCACACCTACCTCGAGATCCTCGGCCCCGACCCGCAGCAGGAGAAGCCCGCTGACGGCACCCTTCCGCTCGACGCACATCTGGCCACCGAGCCGACCCTGCAGACCTGGGCCATCCACCCGCCGGCGTTCCTCGCGAAGGTCGCGGCCGCGAACACCGCGGGCATCGACTTCGGCGAGGTCCAGGACATGGCCCGCGATACTGCCGAAGGCGACCGTCTCGAGTGGCGGCTGACCACGCGTTCTCCGCTGCCGCACGAGGGTGCGCAGCCGTTCCTCATCGACTGGGGCGAATCCGTCCATCCCGCCGAGGCGGCCCTGCCCACCTGTGAGCTGCTCGAATTCCGTGTGGAATCCCCGGAGCCCGAGGCGGCGCAGCAGGTGCTCGAGGTGCTCGGGGCCGGTGACACCACTGTGGTCGAGGGGTCGGACTGCCGTCTGCGCGCGCAGTTGCGCGGTCCCGGCGGCGTCCTCGAGTTCTGATCTCGTCGAAAAACGCGCTGCGTGTCGAGACACGGGGGTGCGCACGCGTTCCTCGACACTCAGCCCGTTTCTCGGCGAATCAGCCTCATCGTCGCGTGCTGCGGCTAGACTCGCAGGCGTGCTCAGTCGAACCCGCCTCGCTTCCCGCCCACGCCTCCGAATCCTGACCTCGGTGGCCGCTGCCTCGCTGCTCATCGGACTGAGCGCCTGCGCGCCCGCGGCCGATGAAGAGACCCGACCGACTCCGAAAGCGGCCGAAACACAGTCCGCATCGCCAGAGCCGAGCGAGACAGCCAGCGGCGAGCCGAGCGAGTCACCCACGCCCACGAAGACCGCGAGCGTCGAGGACGCTGGAGCGGCCGGAGTCAGCGAAGGCGATATCGACACCCACGGCAGCGGCGAATGGGATCGGCCGAAGGGCGAGACCGGACCCAACCGCGACGACGGCAAGACCTTCAAGGTCGCCCTGCGTGTCGAGGACAACCTGCCCATCGACGTCGATGGGGCTGGCGACTTCATCATCAAGACCCTCCAGGACGAACGCGGCTGGCAGGACATGGACGATGTCTCCATCGAGCTCGTCGACGAGGGCCAGGACACGATGATCTCCATCGCCAGCCCCGACACGGTCGACGAGATGTGCCTGCCGCTGCGCACCCTGGGCAAGCTCTCGTGCCGCAACGGCCCCAACGTCATCCTCAATGCCAAGCGCTGGGTGTCTGCCACGGACGAGTTCGACGACATCGTCCAGTACCGGCAGTACCTCATCAACCACGAGGTCGGTCACGCGCTCGGCCACGGACACGAGTCGTGCCCGGGGCCTGGCGAGACCGCTCCGCTCATGCAGCAGCAGACGAAGGGTCTGCAGGGGTGCAAGCCGAATGGTTGGCCCTCGAAGGGCTGACCGCGCGCTGGCCGGTCACTGCGTGTGACGGCGACCTCAACCTCCTCGGGAATAACGGCGGCCGTTGCCCTGTTGATTGAGTCGTATACGCTCAACTCTGAAAGAGGAGGTCAGCTTTGGCCACATTCTTCGGACCCGCAGGCTCGGGCGGAGACTCGTTCGACGAGTTCCTCGCCCGTTTCCTCCAGGGACAGACCGGAGCCCGCCGAGGCCGTTCCGTCGACATCAACCGACTGCTGAGCAAGCGCAGCCATGAGGTCATCGAAGCGGCCGCGGAGTTCGCAGGCCGCCACGGCGAGTCCGAGGTCGACGCACTCCATATCCTGCGCACCATGGTCGATTCCGAACCCGGCATCTCCGCCGTGCGTCAGGCAGGCGCCGACCCCGAGGCCATCGCCCACGCGATCGAAGAGCGACTTCCGGCCAGCACCGACACCGAGGCGGATTCCACGCCCACGCTGACCGGTTCGGCCCAGCGCGCACTGCTCGACGCCTACCAGGTGGCGCGAGCCTTCGGGTCGACGTACATCGATCCGGAGCACATGTTCTTCGCCTTCGTGCTCAATCAGGAGATGCCCGCCGGTCGGATCCTCGCCCAGGCGGGAGTCACCCAGGCCGCGCTCCAGGCCGGAGCCGAGGCCGCAGAAGCCGCAGGCATGCACCCCGGCCAGGAGGCCGAGGGCGAGGACGGTCAGGAATCCGTGCTGGAGAAGTTCGGCACCGACCTCACCGAACTCGCAGCCGAAGGCAAGCTCGATCCCGTCATCGGCCGTGCAGAGGAGATCGAGCAGACGATCGAGATCCTCGCCCGCCGGACGAAGAACAACCCGGTTCTCCTCGGTGAAGCCGGCGTCGGCAAGACCGCGGTCGCCGAAGGCCTCGCCCAGGCCATCCACTCGGGTGACGTGCCCAAGCAGCTGCAGGGCAAACGCATCATCGCCCTCGACATGCCCGGAATGCTCGCCGGCACCCGCTACCGCGGTGACTTCGAGGAGCGCCTGACCGGAGCTCTGAACGAGATTGCGGACGACGGAGACATGATCGTCTTCGTCGACGAACTCCACACCCTGGTCGGTGCCGGGGGCAACGGCGAAGCGAACTCGATGGACGCCGGAAACATCCTCAAACCGCGACTGGCCCGCGGCGATCTGCACATGATCGGCGCGACCACGCTCAAGGAGTACCGCACCATCGAGAAGGATTCGGCTCTCGAACGCCGCTTCCAGCCGGTGACCGTGGGTGAACCGAGCGTCGAGGATGCGGTGACGATCATCGACGGACTCAAGGATCGCTACGCGGAGTTCCACGAGGTGACCTACACCGCCGAGGCGGTCCGTGCCGCCGTGGAGCTGTCGAACCGCTACATCACCGACCGGTTCCTGCCGGACAAGGCCATCGACCTCATCGATCAGGCCGGCGCCCGGATGTCGCTGAGGCGCGGACCCGCGGTCGATATCGAGGCCCTCAAGCTCAACCTCTCCGAACTCGAGGCGGAGAAGAAATCCGCAATCGAGTCGAGGACTACGAGCGCGCCGGCCGTGTCCGCGACGAGATCAACGAGGTGACCGCACGGATCGAATCCGCCGAGAACCCGGATGCCGAGGCCGCGAAGACCGCTGCCGCCGAGGCGATCATCGGTGAGCAGGAGATCGCGCATGTGGTCTCCCGTGCCACCGGAATCCCGGCGGAACGGATGACGCAGACTCAGAAGGCACGTCTGGCGAACATGGAAGAGGTCCTCCACGACCGTGTGGTCGGACAGGACGAAGCCGTGACCGCCGTGTCGCGCGCCATCCGCCGCAGCCAGACCGGTATGGCCGATCCCGACCGTCCCATCGGCAGCTTCCTCTTCCTCGGCCCCACCGGCGTCGGAAAGACGGAGCTGGCGAAGGCTCTGGCGCAGACCCTGTTCGACGACGAATCGGCCATGATCCGATTCGATATGAGCGAGTTCGGCGAACGCCACACGGTGTCGCGTCTCGTCGGTGCCCCTCCCGGCTACGTCGGCTACGACGAGGCCGGTCAGCTGACGGAGAAGGTCCGCCGTCGCCCGTATTCGGTCATCCTCCTCGACGAAGTCGAGAAGGCTCATCCGGATGCGTTCAACCTGCTGCTGCAGGTCCTCGACGACGGTCGGCTCACCGATGGTCAGGGCCGGACGGTCGATTTCCGCAACACCGTGATCATCATGACCTCGAACCTCGGTTCCGAGTTCATGTCCGGCACTCCGCTGGGCTTCGCCTCCGGTGCAGCCGGGGACGCGGAGAAGGACCTCAAGGCCAAGGTCATGGGTCGGCTGAAGGAGTTCATGCGGCCGGAGTTCATCAACCGCATCGACGACACCGTGATGTTCTCGCGGCTCGACCGCGAGCAGCTGCGCTCCATCGTCGGTCATCAGCTCGCCGCGTCGAAGCAGCGTCTCGAGGCTCAGGGCATCGCCCTCGACGTCTCGGCCGAGGCTCTCGACTGGCTGGCTGATGAAGGCTACGAACCCGAGTTCGGTGCCCGTCCGCTGCGTCGCACGATCCAGCGTGAGCTCGACGACCGCATCGCCGATCTCCTCGTCACCGAGTCGGTCGAAGATGGCGGCACCGTGCGTGCCACCGTCGTTGACGGCGCACTCAAGGTCGTGGCCGGGGCCCGCCCGGAGCCGATCATCGCCTGATCACCGAGGCGGCCGGCACCGGCCGCCGACACAGAGCCCGGGGCGGAGGACGTTGATCCTCCGCCCCGGGCTCTGCTGTGTTCCGGGCTCAGCCGGATACCGCGGTGGTCGCCTCCGGCTGCGGATCGTTCGCGCCGAGGAGGCGGTTGAGGATCAGCCGTTCGCCGAGCGTCCAGGTGGTCGTCGTCGCCAGATAGAGTGCCGCGGCCAAGGGGACGAAGAGTGCGAAGATCGCGGTGAGGAAGGGCATGAAGCTCAGGGTCTTCATCACCCCGGACAGATCCGGCATCGCCGGAGCATCTGCACCATTCTTGGCCGGGGCAGCGGTCGGGGTCTCGGGCACGGCCGGGGTGAGCAGGTGCCGGGAGAACGCGGCGACGACGGTGATGAGCACGACGAGGACGAGGTAGACCGTGATCGCAGTGCCGGTCAGATCGCCGGCGCCGAGGAGTTTGACGAAGCTCGTATTCAACGGCAGACCGAAGAGCGTATGCCCGAGCAGCTCATTGGCATGCCCGCCGATCGTCGAATTGATGAAGAGACCATAGACCGCCATGAGTACCGGCATCTGCGCGAGCACCGGCAGGCACCCGGCGAAGGGGGAGGCGTTCTCCTCCTTGTACAGCTCCAAGAGCTTCTGCTGCATGAGTTCCGGCTTGTCCTTGTATTTCTTCTGCAGCGCGGTGATCTTCGGGGCCAGACGCTTGCGAGTGATGCCGGCCCTGACCTGGGACACCCCGACGGGGATGAGCACGGCACGCACCAGAACGGTGAGCACGATGACGGCCAGGGCGGCGCTGAAGCCCCCGGCGAGGGGCTCGAGAATGTCGCTGATTCCCGTGACCACCGTGTAGGCGGCCTCGACGAGCAGACGGATGGGCAGGAATTCGTAGATGTTCACGGGTGAGTGTCCTTCGGACAGGGCGCACTGCGGCGCGGTGGAATGGGCCGTCTGAGGCCATCACCGTGACGATCACCCGCGCCGAGGCGGGGGAGGAGTTCCGTACGGAACGTGATTGAGGTCGTTCAGGCGATGGCGTGAACGACGGCCGAGGGGGCTCTGGGCAGAGCAGTACCCGGGGTGCCGGGCTCCTCGGGCATGCGGAATTCGCGGGTGCTCCGGCGCGTATCCGGCAGGGACGGCGGACGTGCCGACAGTGAGAGCACCCGCAGCAGGGCGATGCTCGCCCATGCGGCGATCGGCGTCAGCAGTGCCGCACCGAGGAGTGCCAGGACGATGAGATGAGTGGGGGACTGGGGGACGACCGAGTCGAGGTCGGAAGAGAGCACGACGACGAGCAGCTGCAGAGTCAGCCACATATTCGCCATCATCTTGTCCCCTTTCCAGTGCGACGATGCTAGCACGCGGGCCTGTGCGGGCCTGTCAGAATAGCGGAGTCCGTCCGCTCACAGCGGCAGGTGTCTGCGCCGAGCGGATTCGGGTTCCGCGCACCCATCGCCGCTGCGAGGGTGGACGCATGATCACTCACACCTCTTCGCCACACAGCCGACCACCCACATTCTCCGACTCCGACGAGGCCGCGGCAGCCGCCGCGATTCCCGAATCCCAGCGTATGCTCTACGCCTACCGGTCCGTCGTCTTCAACGGCGAGCTGCGGGACGAGAACGGAATGGAGATCATCTCCCGCCTCGTCCTCCTCTCCGCCGAGGACCCGCACACCGACATCCACCTGTGGATCAATTCTCCGGGCGGTTCCGTGCCGATGATGCACGCGATCGCCGACACGATCGCCGCCCTGCCCAACGACGTGGTCACGATCGCTTTCGGGTGGGCCGCCTCGGCGGGGCAGTTCGTGCTCATGATGGGCACGCCGGGTAAGCGCCTGGCCCTGCCCCACGCCCGCATCCTCCTCCACCAGGGCTCGGGTGGGATCGGCGGAGCCGCGGCCGACGTCGAACTCCAGGGAGACGACCTCCGAGAGGTCCGGGACTCCGTCCTGCACCGGATCGGCGAGGCGACCGGGAAATCGTATGACCGCATCTTCGAGGACTCCCTGCGCGACCGGTGGTTCACCGCTGAGGAGGCGATCGAGTACGGGCTCATCGATCGCGTCATCGATTCTCCGGCCGATCTGCGCGCTCAGATCGGTGGGGGACGATGAGCCAGTACACGATTCCCAATGTCGTCGACCGCTCCGGCGGCAGCGAGAAGATCGTCGATGTCTACTCGCACCTGCTGGGCAACCGCATCGTCTACCTCGGCGTGCCCATCGACGACGGGGTGGCGAACACGATCATCGCTCAGCTGCTCCACCTCGATTCGAGCAGCCGGGACCTGCCGATCAGCATGTACATCAATTCCCCGGGCGGGTCCCTGACCGCGATGACCGCGATCTTCGATGCGATGCACCACATCGGCGCACCCGTGGCCACCACGTGCGTCGGACAGGTCGCCGCCGATGCGGCCGTGCTCCTGGCCGCCGGTGAACCGGGCCAGCGGGCCATGCTCGCACACGCCCGCGCCGTGCTGCGACAGCCGCACGCCGACGGTGCACGCGGCACGATTCCCGATCTCATCGTCGCCGCCGACGAGATCGTCCGACAGCGCCGAGAGGTCGAGGAGATGCTCGCCGGCAGCACCGGACGGACTCCGGAGCAGATCCACCGCGACTTCGATCGTGACCTCGTTCTCGATGCGAAGGCGGCGCGCGATTTCGGACTCGTCGATGCCATCGTCTGACACTCTGCTCCCGCTGGAGTGGTCGGACGTACTCCCCGAGGATGACGACGACGTCCGGTGCGGGTCGCTACCATCGGAGAATGAGACCGGAACGTCCTGATCGCCGAGCACCCGCGGAAGGGATTCCGCCGCGCGCTCGCAGACGGATCGTCCTTCTCACCGTCGCTGCGGTGGTGCTGCAACTGCCGTTCGCCATCGTTCTCGCCGTGCAGACCGAAACGTCTGCGGCCGCGATGATCGTCCGCATCGGCACCGCGGTCGTCTCACCCGCGATCTTCTTCTTCGCCGCGAGGTGGCCCGGACCGCGCGTGGCCGCACTGGCCGGTCTCACCCTTCTCGACATCCTGGTGTGGGCGGCGGTGACTCCTGTTTCTGGCTCCGGCGTATATGGGGTGGGGCCGGGCACATGGGGCGACCGCGGACCGTGGTCATCGGCCGGGCCCGGAACGACGCCGTTCTACGCCGCCTTCCTCTTCTCCATCGTCGCCGCGATGGTCCGCGGACGACAGCTCTGGGCGATCGCTCGGCTGCGGGAGTTTGGGCGGGCTGCCTGCTGCTCGGTCCCGTACTGGGAATCGAATGGTCGGTGGGGCGGGTGGTCTCGGCGACGATGGGACTGGCCATCGCCGTGGGCGTCGGCGCCTTCGTCCGACGCCGGGGCGAGCTGCGTCGCCAAGAGGCAGCGCAGCAGAGCGCCCGGCACGCCGAGGTGGTCCAGGCCGAACGCCTGCGCATCGCACGGGATCTCCACGACGTCCTCGGTCATGCTCTGTCCCAGATCAATGTCCAGGCCGGAGTCGGCGAACACCTCATCGACCGCGATCCCGACCAGGCGCGTTCCGCGCTGGCGGCCATCAGGGATCTCAGCCGCACCGGGCTCAACGAAGTGCGCACCGTGTTGCACACGATGCGCTCGGACACCGGTTCCTCGGACATGCCGGGGCCGGCGCCACTGACGCCGGTGCTCGGTCTCGACGCTGTTCCGGCTCTGGTCTCCCGCCTCGTCGGCTCCACGGACATCAGCGTGACGATCGACGGGCCCAGGATTCCGACGGAGCACGGGAACAGCCCGGCCAGGCGACGGATGCGGCCGCCTATCGGATCATCCAGGAAGCGCTGACGAACGTGCTCAGGCATGCCCGAGCCGGCAGTGCACGGGTCGTGATCGAGCGGAGCTCGGACCGGCTGCGCGTGCACATCAGCGATGACGGGACGGGACTCCCGGACGGAGTCGAAGGGACGGGAATCATGGGCATGCGCGAGAGGGCGAAGCTGCTGAACGGGACGCTCACCCTGACCTCGGCGGGCCGGAGAGGAACCACCGTCGACGTCGACCTTCCCTGGAGCGTCGACCCTGCAGAGCCAACGGATAAGGAGCCGCGGCGATGACGCCGATCCGAGTCGCCATCGCCGACGACCATCAGCTCGTACGCGCGGGTTTCGCCTCGCTGCTCGACTCCGAGGACGATATCGAGGTCGCGATCCAAGCCTCCGGCGGGCAGGCCCTGCTTGATGAGCTGCGCACGGCACCCGTCGACGTCGTCCTCATGGACATCCGCATGCCCGACGGAGACGGGCTGTGGGCGACGGAGGAGATCGCCGCCGACCCGCGGCTCGACGCCGTCCGCGTGGTGCTCGTGACGACCTTCGGACTCGACGAATACATCGTTCGGGCCGTTCGCGCAGGCGCCAGCGGCTTCCTGCTCAAGGACACCGACCCGACTGACCTCATCCGCGCCGTCCGCGTCGTCGCCGCCGGCGAGGCTCTGCTCTCGCCCGAAGTCACGAAATACCTGCTCTCGCGGATGTCACTGGGGCTGAAGGCCGAACCCGACGCCGGTCTCGACGTGCTCACCGACCGCGAACGCGAAGTCCTCGCGCTCGTCGGCCAAGGACAGTCGAACGACGAGATCGCCGAGACGCTTGTGCTGTCCCCGCTGACCGCGAAGACCCATGTCTCTCGCATCATGACGAAGGTCGGGGCCCGGGATCGCGTCCACCTCGTCGTCCTCGCCTACGAATCGGGGCTGGTGTCGCCCGGCTGGCTCAATGAACGCTGAACCCTGCTCCGTCAGGAGCAGCGCAGGTGACTCCCGCCGGCGGATTCGCAGCGACCGGGCCGAGGTGTGTGATGGACTCAGGTCCACGAACGGCGTGGACACCCGCCAAGGAGGCATCATGCACATGGAACACGGACCGCTGGCCTGGCCGTTCTTCTTCCTCATTCCGATCTTCTGGGTCCTCGTCATCGGACTCATCGTCACCCTCATCGTGACCCTCAACCGTCGCCGTTGGCGTCAGGCCGGGGGACCGCCGTGGGTGAATGCCGCACGAGCGGGCACGAAGAGCGCCGAGGCGACACTGGCGCAGCGCTTCGCACAAGGAGACATCGAGGAGGCAGAGTACCGCGCCCGCCTCGAGGTGCTGCGAGCGAACCGGCTCGAGGCCGGGAACGGCTGAGCCGCTCAGGCGGCCAGAGCGAGCCGCACCTGACCCGCCGCCGGCGGCGCAGGTGCGGCTCGCGTCATGCCGGTCGCGGACAGCAGCGTGGTGGATGGGACCTCAGCGGTCATGCCGACGGCCGCGAGCACGAGGATCTGAGGCAGCTGGAGCCCGAGAACCTCGGCCACGGCCTCGATGACCTCCGACGACGGGTCCTTGAGCCCACGTTCGATCTCGGAGAGGAACTGGGTCGAGACGCCGGACCGCTGGGAGACCTGAGCCAGGGTGAGCCTCATATCGGTGCGGCGCAGCCTGAGTGCTCGGCCGAGCGCCTCACGCCACAGCGGCGGCGGGGTCGGGCTGTGCGGGAGCAAATCGGTCATGGGGTGAGCCTACGGTCAGCGGGGCCGCCTCGGCGAGGGTTTCTGCTGTCAGCAGATGAGACTGCCTGACGTGAAGTGGCTTACAGGTGTTGCGGAAACGGCGGTAGGTTAAGTTAGGCTGGCCTATGTTAATGTCGAGGGGCCGTTTTAGGCTCCGACCACTGTCGAAAGGACAGGAATGTCAGTTCCTCACAGCCGCCGGGCCGTCATCGCCGGAGCGCTCGTCGCGCTCTCCTTCACCGCCACCGCCTGCGGGCAGGGATCGCAGGCCGCGGAGGAATCCGGGTCCGCGAATTTCGAGACCGTGACGATCAAGCACGCACTCGGCGAAGCGGTCATCGAAACCGAGCCCGAACGCGTCGTCACCCTCGGCCAGGGATCGACGGAGACTGCGATCGCTTTGGGCAAGACACCGGTCGGCATGGAGGAATATGCCTGGGGATCCGATGACACCGGCTACATGCCGTGGATCTACGAGGCTGTGAAGGACAAGGGTGAGAAGCTGCCCGAACAGTTCCAGGGCGATACGGAACTCGACGTCGAGGCCATCGCCGAACTCGAACCGGATGTCATCCTCGCCCCCTGGTCGGGAATCACTGCCGAGCAGTACAAGCAGCTCGATGACATCGCCCCGACCGTGGCCTACCCGAAGCAGCCGTGGACCATCGAATGGGATGAGCAGATCACCACGATCGGCAAGGCACTCGGTCAGGAAGAGGAATCTGAAGGGCTCGTCGACGACATCAAGACGCAGCTGAAAGAGGCGAAGCGGGAGGAGTACAAGGACCTCACGTTCTCCTATATCTACAATTCCGGTCCCGGCACCCTCGGCGTCTTCTATCCCACCGAGCAGCGTGTGGCGATGGTCTCCGCGCTCGGACTGACTCCGGACCCGGTCATCGACGAACTGAAGAAGGAATACGACGAGCCGGGAACGGATTCTGCGCTCATCGGTCTGGAGAACGCGGATAAGCTCAACGACTCGGACCTCATCTTCACCTTCTACTCTGATGAGAAGAACAAGAAGGAGATCGAATCGCAGGGACTGTACGCGAACATCCCAGCGATCAAGTCCGGAGCCGTCGTGGCTCCGGATGATCAGCCCTTCGTCACCGGATCCTCGATCATCAACCCGCTCACCGTCCCGTGGACGCTGGAGCGCTATGTGCCGATGATCGACAAGGCAGTGAAGAAGATCGACAAGTAAGTCGACGGCGCGAGTCAGTCGACGGCGAGATAACGGCCGAATCAGGCAAGCAGGCTGGGCGCTCTCAATCGAGGGCGCTCAGCTTCTTCCATTCATCCCAGGAGTAGACCCAGTCCGAGATGTCGCTGTCGTCAGTCGACAGGTTCACACTCGAACCGGTGACCTCGACGGGATCGCCGAAGATCGCGGAGTCGTAGTACTGCTTCGCTCGTTCGGTGGTGAGGTTGATGCAGCCGTGCGAGACGTTTTGGGAGCCCTGGACGCCGGCCGACCACGGAGCGGCGTGGATGAATTCGCCGTTGTTGTGGATGCGCACTGCCCACTGGACATCGGTCTCGTAGTCCCACTGCTCGGAGGTCATCGTGTAGTCGGCGGCCTTCGACATCACCACATGCGTGCCGTTGTATGAGGGGGACTTCGGTGCGCCGAGGGAGGCCGGGAAGTCCATGACCTGCTTGCCGTCACGGGTGACGGTCATGCGGTGGGTCTTCACATCGGCCTCGGTGACCTGCTTGCGTCCGATCTCGAAGTCGAGGGTGAGATCGTTCTGGCCCACGCTGTTCTCACCGGTCGGCACGTCCTTGAGCGGAACGTCGACGGAGACCTTCGAATGAGCCGGCCAGAATTCCTTCGGACGGAAGTGCAGTCGGGACTGCGGATCGTCGTAGAGCCAACCCCATGAGCCTTCGACCTTGCGCTCCTTGCCGCTCTCGTCGGTGACTCTGACCGAGAGGCGGCGCTCCACATCGTCGCGGAAGTCCTCGGACACGGTGGAGCCGAAGTTGAGCATGATGGGAGCGGCGACGCCGACGGTCTGATCGTCGGAGAGCGTTGTGCGCACCGACATCGGTTCCCCGTCGCTGGCGCCGACGGTGATCGTCGCGTCGAGGTCGACTTCGTCGCCGTCGGCAGTGGTGGCGGTGGCGTTCACGGTGTATTCGCTGTCGGCGACGAGGCCGAAGGTCGAGATCCAGGCGGCGGACTCGTCCGGGGCGGAGACCGCCTCGGCGTTGTCGGCGGGCTCGGACTCGGTGGAGGACGGTGTCGACGAACCGGCCTTTGCGTCCTCATCGGGCTCGAGTGCGGTGCCGGAGGCGTCGAAGAAGGTGCCGGGATCGTGCGCGATCCGGGGGTGAGCCTCCTCAGTGACGGAGATGTCACTGAGGTCGGCGTTCTCGACGGAGATGCCGATCCGCTGGCCGGCTTCCAGGTCGATCTCGTCGCCGGATTCGGTCACTTCGCCGAAGTCCCCGGCGCCGGGCATCGCGGTGGCCGCATCGGTGGACTGGCTCGGTTCCGCAGTGGAGGTCGCATCGTCACTGGGCTGCGAGGTCGACGTCGATTCGGACGCGGATTCTGCGTCCTCGGAGCTGATGGCTCCGACGCGGAATACGGGATCCTCGGCCGCCTCGGCGGTCTTGTTCGCGCCATCGCGGGTCGCATCGGGATCGTCGCTCGACGGGGTGCACGCCGTGAGCAGGGCCAGTGCCGAAAGGGCGGCAATGGCCCCTTGGATCTTCGTGGACAACAGGGAAACCTCGTTAAAACACAGGGATGAGAACTGCGAATAATGGTAATGAAGCAAAATCACGAAAGTATTAACGAATTCGCTTTGCGGCCCCGATTTCGGGGCCCGGAGGTCAGTGCGGGCAGAGCTGACCAGGGCAGACGGGGGATAAGGGGAGTTGTGGAATTGTGATGTTGGGGAATAGAGGACTCCCCGTGCACCCGACAGAGCTCGCTTACCCTTGCTGCCTTCCGGCCCTGGGGGAGTTCACAAGATGACGCCGCACGGGGAGCCGTGAATCAGTCTAGTCGAGAGCGGCCTCGGTGAACAAAACGAGTGGGCGGGGCCACAGGGTAATCGGGTGCCGCAGGGCTCAACCGTTGTCGAGGCGGCCCTGCTCGATCCATTCCTTCTCCTTCTGGATCCATTCGTTGTCCTCGGGGAAATCCTCGGGACCGTTGATGCGCCGCACTTCGATCTGGGATCCGGTCTCCAGCGGAGCCTTCTTCGCCCAGGCGATAGCCTCGTCCTGGGAAGCGACTTCGACGATCCAGAATCCGTTGAACAGCTCCCGCAGACTGCCGTAGGCGCCGGTCGTCGAGGTCGGTTCGGGTCCGCCGAAGTCGACGACCGCCCCTTCGGAGGGATCGGCCAGACCTGCGCCGTCGGACATGACACCGGCGTTGATCATCGATTCGTTGTAGGCGCCCATGGCGGCGATCATCTCGTCGAAATCCGCCTCGGCCATCCGTTCGACGGCGGCCTGGTCGACTGTGCGCATGATGAGCATGAATTTCATGGTGACTCCTCTGTCAGTGCCGTGCCTGAGCGGAGTCGGCTGAGACCGCTCAGGCACTGCTCACGGCAAGCCTATGCCGAAACAGCCGTTCCAGGACATCATCTGCGGCCTGCATGATGCAGATACCACGCGCCTGCGCCGAAGACGATGCTCAGCACAATCTGCACCAGGCAGGCGAAGGCGAAGGCACTGTCGAACCCGACAGCGGCTGTGAAGGAGTGGAAGAGCGCACCGAGGAGTGCGACACCCACGGCGATGCCTGCTTGCTGCATCGTCGCGATGAGACCGCCGCTCAGTCCCGCGAGCCGGTCGGGGACGGCGCCGACGACTGTGCCCACCAGCGGACCGAACTGCATTGCCTGACCCGCGCCGAGGATGAGTGCAGGACCCTGGAACCACAGATGCCACCCGGCTCCCGCGCTCGAGGCGACCCATGCGACGCCGAGGAGTCCCGCAATCTGCAGCCCGGTGCCCAGCAGCATCGTGCCTGGACCGGTGAAAGATGCGACCAGGCGATGAACCACTAAGGAGGCGACGAGGAATGCGATGCAGAACACGGCGAGGGTGAGACCGGAGACATATGCCGGATCGGAGTGTCCGGTCTGTGAGAGCAGGGAGAAGTTGAAGAGGAAGGTGCCGAATCCAGCGAAGAAGACAAGAGCCATGAGCATTCCCGCCCACGCGGCCGGCACCGCGACGACGTCGGGCGGGATGAGTGGGAACCGGCCGGTCGCTGCGGCCCTCGACTGCCACAGAGCGAAAACCGTGAAGCACAGCGCACTGACTGTCAGCAGGATCGCCGGCATGGGCAGCCAGCCGGTGACAGGGCCCAGCGCCAGTCCGATGACGAGGCACATCATGCCCACGCCGAGGAGGACCGCACCGGGGGCGTCGAGGGGGGCCGGGTCGGTGCTGTGCGATTCGGTCAGTCGCAGGGAACCGAGGAAGGCGGCAGCGGCGGCGACCGCGCAGCTGAGGAATGCTGCCCGCCACCCCCAGGTATCGCCGAATGCCGAGATCAGGCCTCCGCCGAGTACCTGGCCGCCGACGGTGCCGACTCCGGAAAATGCGCCGAAGAGGCTGATCGCCTTCAGCCGTGCGGCTCCGGTCAGAGAATGCTGGAAGCTCGCGAGGATCTGCGGCATCATCACCGCCGCTGCCAGGCCCTGCGTTGTGCGAGCCGCGAGCAGGAAGAACGGATCGGGTGCCAGTCCGACCGCAAGCGAGGTGATGACCAGCGAGCCCGTGCCGATCATGAACAGGCGGCGACGCCCGAAGCGGTCCCCGATGCGACCGCAGAGGATGAGACCGGAGGCGAAGGCGGCGGAGAACAGACCGACGATGAGGGCCGAGGTCGACTCAGCGGCACCGATGTCAGCCTTGACTGCGGGGATCGCGACGTTCGAGACGGAGAACATGAACGTGGCGAGGAACGCACCGAGGTGCAGCGGCCAGAGGACTGGGGACGGCTGAGTCGGGGGCGCCGCGGGACCGGGTGCCGCCTCGGCGAGGGCCGAGGTCGGAACCGCAGCGGAGGAGGTCGATGATGTCTGCGTGTGGGAATCTCTCATGGATCCAGTCTGCGGTGGGCGGTGGGGGAGTGGGAGGGCGTGCTGATGGTGTTGGTCGGACCACCAGGTTGAGAGCGGTGACGGGGTGGAAGGGTGTGACCGTCGGGCGGACAATGGAGGCATGGCACAAGTGAGAACTGAGGAGCTCGGACGATTCCTGCGCTCGCGACGCAACCGGGTGCGGCCCTGCGAGGTCGGTCTCGCGTCGGGCACCCGGCGGAGGGTGCCGGGACTGCGGCGCGAAGAGGTCGCTGTGCTCGCGAACATCGGCACCAGTTGGTACACCTGGCTGGAGCAGGGGCGCGAGGTCCACCCCTCGGAGTCGGTACTCGAATCCATCGCCGAGGCGCTCCTGCTCGACCGTGAGGAGCGTGCCCATCTCTTCCTGCTGGGCGGATACCCGGATCGAGTCGCGAACCCGGGGGACTCTGCGGTGGGAGAGCAGATGCGCACCTTGCTCGACGAACTGCTGCCGTTGCCGGCGATGGTCACTGATCCGCGGTATACGATCCTCGCCTTCAACTCCGTCGAACGGTATCTCGCCTCCGACCTCGAAGCACTCGCTCCAGCCGACCGGAACTGCGCGATCCAGTCCTTCGAGAGCCCGGAATGGGCGCGGACCTTCCACTCCGACGACGGTCACCGGGCGCAGGTCGTGGCGAAGCTGCGTGCCTCGTACGCGGAGTCGATCGACGATCCGGAGTGGTCGCCGCTGCTGTCGCGGCTGCGCAGGAATCCGGAATTCTGCCGCCTGTGGGACTCGGGAACGGTCGGTCGATCTGTCGGGCGGGTCAAGACCATTGAGAACCCGTATGTGGGCACGCTCAAGCTGACGATGACGACGCTCATCGCGCAGGAGAACCAGAGGCTGACGCTCTCGGTCTATCAGCCGGTGGACACGGTGACGCAGTCCCGCTTGGAGACGCTGCACGGCTGGATCAACGACGGCAGCATCGAACGCCGACGGGAGGACGGGGCGCAGCCGCCGGCAGAACGGCATCTCCGCGCCGTCGCGGACTGAACCGTGTGCCGTCGGGTGATGAGGTCGCGTGATCGCGGTCGGACGTCGAGGTCGCGTGTTCACCTGCGGGAAGTGGGATGCTTCACACTCGGCCACCGCGATTTCGCATTGTCGTCATGACTCGGATAAGCTGATTCGCGGAGGATTCGCCTAGTGGCCTATGGCGCTCGCCTGGAACGCGGGTTGGGTTAACGCCCTCAGGGGTTCGAATCCCCTATCCTCCGCCACGGAAGTCCCGGTCTCGCAGTCAATGCGGGCCGGGACTTCGACGTTGAGATCCTAAGCTGGGACGAGACCACTTGTTCAGAGCGCTTTGACTTCATCCGAGTGGTCGTCGGACGCCGGTTTTCGGGCATCCAGCACCTTTCGCGGCAAATCACCTCGGTCGCGGTATCTCCTACACGTGCTTACGCATCCCTCGTCGTTCCTGCCTTAACTCACCGGCGCAACGAGGCGGTTTGCCGCGAAACGTGAGGGGTGCTCCGCGAGACGGCAGCGGGCGACCGCCACAAGAACACAAATCGGATGACGGCTCATGGCGAAGTGCGTCATTGTGACGCCGTACGTCGGTCCGCGAAATCTGTCCGCCGCTTGTGGTCTGCGTCTCAGCAGTCTGGCACGGCACACCTGCACACATCTCGAGCGACTTAAGGGAACTGGCCCGATGACGTCGCAGCAACCGGTCCGGTGCGGACGCCGCAAACGCAAGCAGCCCGCAGTCAGCGGACACGGTGCTCATGCCAGTTTCGATGGGAAGGGACTCACAATGACGAACATCCACGCCAACCCGATCTACACCGGTGAGCCCGAAGACCTGAAGTTCGCCTACTGGGTGCCCAACGTCTCCGGCGGCCTGGTTGTGTCGAACATCGAACAGCGCACCGACTGGGGCTATGACTACAACGTCAAGCTCGCGCAGACCGCCGAGGCTGTCGGCTACGAATACGCGCTCAGCCAGGTCCGCTACTTCTCCAGTTACGGCGCTGCCCAGCAGCACGAATCGACCGCCACCTCACTCGCACTGGCCCTGGCCACCGAGAAGCTCAAGGTCATCGCCGCCATCCACCCAGGCATCTGGGAACCGGCCGTGCTCGCGAAGTTCATCCTCACCGCCGACCAGTTCACGAAGGGCCGGACTGCCATCAACGTCGTCTCCGGCTGGTTCAAGGACGAATACACCCGCCTCGGCCTGCCCTGGCTCGAACACGGCGAACGCTACCGCCGGTCCGCCGAGTTCATGGACGTCGTCCGCAAGCTCTTCACACAGGAGAACGTCGAGTATCGCGGCAACTTCTACACCGTCGACGACTTCACCCTCCGCCCCGGCCCCTACCCGATCGAAGGACGGCCCCACCCGGAGATCTTCCAAGGCGGAAACTCGTCGGCTGCCCGCATCAACGGCGGCAAGCACGCCGACTGGTACTTCTCCAACGGCAAGGACTTCGACGGATTCCGCGAACAGTACGACGACGTCACCGAGGTGGCCCGCGCCCACAATCGAAAGGTTCGTTTCGGACTCAACGGGTTCGCCATCGTCCGCGACACCGAAGCCGAAGCCCGCGAACAGCTGCGCGAGATCATCGCCAAAGCCGATGAGGGCGCCGTCGAAGGATTCCGCAAGTCCGTGCAGCAGGCCGGAGCCTCGACTCACGATAAGAAGGGCATGTGGGCGGACTCGAGCTTCGAAGACCTCGTCCAGTACAACGACGGCTTCCGCACCCAGCTCATCGGCACCCCCGAGCAGGTCGCCGACCGCATCATCGAATACAAGAAGATCGGCGTCGACCTCATCCTCACCGGCTTCCTCCACTTCCAGGAGGAACTCGAGGCGTTCGGCAAGACCGTCATCCCGATCGTGCGCGAGAAGGAAGTCGAACTTGTCAACCGAGGGCTGCTCACCCCTGCGGGAGTCTGAACCAGCAGGAGAGTCCCTCAAGCCACGCGAAACTCGAAAAGGTCGTCACCAGCGGCGACTTTTTCGAGTTTGGCGTTGACTGAGCTCGGTCTGCCGCGGTCAGGCCACGCTGAACGATGCGGACTTGAGCTTGAGCTTCGTCCGCAGCTGATCGCCGGTGAGGCTCTCGGTCTTTCCCTTCACCGAGGTGGCTTTCACCGTCTTCACCAGCCCCGAGCCGGTCTTCGTCACCGTCGCAGACCGCACGTCAGCCAGACCGAACGTCTTGGCCATATCGGCCTGCTTGACCGTCACCGACCACGAGGCGTTCGGGTTCTGTGCCGACGCATACTTCGACGGCGAGTCATCGACCGAGACCAGGTAGGGCACAGCCGAACCCCACACCTCGGCAGCCGAATGCGTCTTCGACCCGGCTGACGATGAGTAGACGGCATCGATGAGTCCGCCCTTGTACGTGACGACACGCGCCGATTTCACCGTCGACCCGCTGGAGGTCTGTGTCGCAGTCACGGCTTTGCGCCATGGCCCTGAGCCGGCAGCATTCTCGCGAGTCCACCCGAGGAAGCGCTGCGAAGCCACCTCGTCGTAGACGTTGCACCCGCAAGCCGGCTTCACGGCACCGAGATTGCGGTAAGCGTAGGTGCGAGAGGCGATGGCCTGACTGCGCAGGGCTTCGGACTGCCACGAGGCCGGCATCTCAGCGATTCCCGGCAGATACTCCTTGTTGAGCCCCAGCACGTTGACGACATTGAGCGAACCCTTCAGCTGTCCGATCTCGATCCGCCCGTGCCGGTAGGTGCCGGTCGCTCCGTCCTGTGCACCGCTGACCGATACCGTCGTCGCCGAGGAGCCCTTCCAATACCGGGTGCCCTGCCATTCGATGGTGAGCTTGGACCCGGAATAGCTCTTCGCCCCGACTGTCACCTTGACCGAACCGGACGAGGTCCGCTCGATCGTGACCTTCGATCCCGATTCGATGGTCTTCGACCCGGCCTTGACGCGCAGACGACCGGAACGCGGGGTGATCGTCACGGACTTCTTCCCGGTCAGCAGCTGCACCTTGAGGCTGGCATCGGCGTTCTTCGACATCGTCGTGACCTTCGCACCCGTGTAGTAGTGCTGCAGGATCTGCGTCGAGGACTTTCCGGCCGCCGCCATCCCGCGTGCTCCGTACTGGCTCATCCCGACCCCGTGGCCGAAGCCTGACCCCTTGATCGCGAACGACGACGGTGCTTTCGTCACCTGCACCTTCGCCCCGGACTTCGCCGTCCACACGATCTTTCCGTTTTGGAACTTCTGCCGGGTCTCGGATCCGGAACGGTACTCATTGCTCGTCGGATACCCCAAGGGGCCGCGTTCCCATCCGGACCTCTTCCATGCAGTGCGGATCGCACCCAGAGTCGCATGGGCGCCCGTAGCCTTCGTCCAATGGATGCTGCCGTGCTTGAACGACTGATAGCAGCCCTTCTGGATCAGCGTGCACCGCTTGGGGCCGGTCGCAGGACCGAGCTTGCCCGTATTTCCGCCGAGCGACTTGTGCATCGCCCCGATCGGACCCGAGGTCGCATAGGCGGCATGTGCCGGAGGCGCTGTGGAGCAGAGAACGAAGAGGAGCCAGATGAGCAGCGCCGCGAGGGCAGGAATCGTCGCCTTGACGAACAGGGAGGGTGGCATGAGTTGATCATAAGCGCGGCTGTCAATACCTCAGATGACGAACAGAAGAACTCCCCGAAACGATCGTTTCGGGGGAGTTCTTCGCCGAGGTGGCCACCTCGGCGAGGGAGGCATCGTTCCAGCTCAGCTCAGCTTTTCGGCGATCGCCTTGTTGAAGGCATCGAGGTCGCCGGGGTTGCGAGAGGTGATGAGGTTGCCGTCGACGACCACCTCGGTGTCGGCCCAGTCGGCTCCGGCGTTGATGAGGTCGGTCTTCGTCGAGATGAAGGACGTCAGCTTCCGTCCCTTCGCCACACCCGCCTCGGCGAGGATCCATGGCGCATGGCAGATGGCCGCGACCGGCTTATCGGCGGCGAAGAACGCTTTGACGAGGTTGACGGCGTCCTCATTCAGGCGCAGGGCGTCGGCGTTGAGAGTGCCGCCGGGCAGGACGAGGGCGTCGAAGTCATCGACCGAGGCCTCGGCGACGGGAACGTCGACGTCGAAGGTCTGCGCATGCTCCCAATCGCCTTCCATCGCCTGCAGCGTTCCCTCGGACGGGGAGACGATGACGGTCGTCGCTCCGGCCTCGTCGAGCGCGGCGCGGGGACTGGTGAGTTCGACCTGCTCGACGCCGCGGGTGAGGAGGAATGCGACCTTCTTGTCAGAGAGTGCCATGATGGTGCTCCTTGTCAGTTGTGATCTGTGAGGTTGTCGAATCTGACATGGGCCCGGCTGGCCGGAACGTCGAGGCCGACGTGCGGTTGGACCGACACCCACTCTGGGCTCAACAACGAAGAATACCGAGTTGTTCCAGACCGCGACGAACGCATTCCCCTGGCCGAGGTGACCAGGGGAGTGCGAGTCGGGGATACGAGACGCTCGAGGGGTACGTTTCGCAGGCCCGGCGGGCGGCTCAGATGTTTGGGAACTCGAGGCTGTAGCCGATGCCGGACTGCGACGCCGAGGTGATCTTCACAGTGCCGTAGTGATTCTTGCCGGCAGCAGTGACGGTGCAGTTCTGCGAGCCGCTGTGGGAGAAGATGCGCAGGTCGGAGTAGCAGTCGACGGTGTCGACCGTGGTGCCCTGCTTGGCGTAGGCGTTCTTGATGTCCGCCTCGAGAACGTCGGCGGGGATCTTGCCGTTGCCGTCGGCGTCGAGTTCGACTCCGTCTTCGCCGATGCGCGGACCCTGGTATCCGCTGTCGCCGGTCGTGCCGCTCGACGACGATGATCCGTTCGAGGACGACGATCCGGTCGACGCCGAGCCGTTCGAGGCGGAGGAGTCACTCGCCGAGGAGGCGCTGGACGAATCCGTGGATCCGCCGCTGCCGGTAGTGCCGTTATCGGTGGTGCCGTTGTCCGTCGTGCCCGTCGAACCCGAACCGGCGGAGCCGGAATCCGAAGTCGAGCCCGAATCCGAAGCCGGCTCCTCGACGGTCGTCTCGGTGTCCTCGGTCTGCTGTGCCTGCTGGCCGTCCTGCTCCTGGCCCTGTTCCTGTCCCTGACCTTCCGGGCCGAAGGTGATGTTCATATCGCAGGCCGAGAGCGTCAGGGTCGCTGCGAGCGCTCCGGCAACGGTGATGGTCTTGAGAAGTGTCTGTGCCTTCATGATCTGCTCCTGGTCTCATGTGCAAAAAGCTGTCGGTGTTTCGTACAAGACAAGCCTCTCAGCGCAGCGCCGTGACCTGGGCCGATTTGTGTTCGGATCCGGTGACGCATGTTCCAGGACGGACACATCGGCCTATTCTGGGACTGTGATCGGCGTTCGTGACGAGAATTCTTCGCCGCTGATGTCGAGAACACTCGTCCGGCTGCGTCCCAGTGATGTCAGCGAGCACAACCCGTGCGAGCGACACGAGACAAGGAGACCATCATGGCCAAGTACCTCATGCTCAAGCACTATCGGATGCCCGCGCAG
The DNA here is from genome assembly GCF_057364765.1 of Brevibacterium sp. LAARM3_SD1. Classification (NCBI taxonomy): domain Bacteria; kingdom Bacillati; phylum Actinomycetota; class Actinomycetes; order Micrococcales; family Brevibacteriaceae; genus Brevibacterium; species Brevibacterium sp. LAARM3_SD1. The sequence continues at coordinate 65,058 of NZ_JBNFOL010000020.1, forward strand.
TACATGGACTACGCGCCGATGGACCAGTGGAGTCCCGAGGAGGTCGACGCGCACGTGGCGTATATGAACGCCTTCGCCGACAAGCTCAAGGAATCCGGCGAATTCGTCGACGCCCAGGCGCTGTCCCCGGAGGGCACCTTCGTCCAGTCCGGCGGACCGGGCAAGCCTCCGGTCACCGACGGCCCCTTCCCCGAGACGAAGGACCTCATCGCCGGCTGGATGGCCATCGACGTCGACAGCTACGACCGCGCCCTCGAACTCGCCGGCGAGCTGTCGGCCGCCCCGGGCAAGGGCGGGGAGCCGATCAACGAATGGCTCGAACTCCGCCCCTTCCTCGACCACGCACCCAGCGTGGACGAGTGAGCAGGGACGCGAACGGAGTCCGCGATGATCGATCCGGATCCCCTCGCCGAGGCGGAGCTGCGTGAGCTCGTCCCCGCCGTGATCGGCATCCTCGTCAGTCGTGGAGCAGACTTCGCGACCGCCGAGGATGCCGTTCAGGACGCGCTCATCGAAGCCCTGCGATCGTGGCCGTCCGATCCGCCCCGCGACCGGCGGGGCTGGCTCGTGACGGTCGCGTGGCGGAAGTTCCTCGATGCCGTGCGCTCCGAAGGATCACGGATGAAACGCGAGGAACGGGTCATGGCTGCGACGCTCGCCGAACCCGGGACCTCGGCCGAACCGGGGACCGACGGCGTTCCGAACGGCGATGACACCCTCGATCTCTACTTCCTCTGCGCCCATCCCGACCTCAGCCCCGCCTCGGCGGTGGCCCTGACCCTGCGGGCGGTGGGCGGACTGACGACGAGACAGATCGCCGAGGCCTATATGGTGCCCGAGGCGACGATGGCCCAACGCATCAGCCGCGCCAAATCCACGATCGCTGGCTCCCGGCTCAACCGGCCCGGTGACCTGTCCTCGGTGCTCACCACCCTCTACCTCGTGTTCAACGAAGGGCACTCGGGCGATGTCGACCTCGTCGCCGAAGCGATCCGACTGACTCGGACGCTGAAGTCGGTGATCGAATCGGCCGAGGTGGACGGACTGCTCGCGCTCATGCTCCTCCATCACGCCCGCCGCGATGCCCGATTCGGCCCGGACGGCGAACTCATCGCTCTGGTCGATCAGGACCGCGCCCGCTGGGACCGACGGCTCATCGTGGAGGGCATCGGAATCCTCCAGACAGCGCTTGCCCGGGATGAACTCGGCCAATATCAGGCGCAGGCGGCGATCGCCGCACTCCATGCCGACGCGCAGAGAGTCGAGGACACCGACTGGGTGCAGATCGTTCAGTGGTACGACGATCTGCTGGCCTTGCGCGATACGCCGATCGTGCGTCTCAACCGGGCCGTGGCCATCGGGGAGGCCGACGGCCCGGGCGGCCTGGCCGAACTGCGGAACCTGGACGAGAGTCTGCCGCGCTACTTCGCCGTCGAAGCACACCTGCGCGAAAAAGCAAGGGAGACGCAGAGGGCCGCTGATCTCTACGCCCGGGCGGCCGAATGGGCGGGCAGCCTCGCCGAACGCAACCATCTCAACCGGCAGGCGGCACGCATCCGTTCGGGGGAGGACAACCGGAGTCGACGGTGACGGTGGTGATCACGGTCTCGGTGGGCCGCCTCGGCGAGCGAGGTTGGTCACTCCTGTCGGCAGAAGACATTCATTCGTCCCGAAGGCGGACTACGATCGAAGGGAGTCGTCGGCTCATCATCCCATCTCAGCGATCCCGTCAGCGGGGTCCGTCCTCGATTTCGAAAGAGGCCGAATCCGTTTGAGCCACCTGCAGGAGTTCTTCCGCATCCCACCGGGCGAACGCGACCATATTCCCGCGTTCCGCATCGCCCTGGGAGTCGCCATCCCGCTCCTCGTGCTGCTCGGAATCGACCGCCTCGACCTCGCCGTCTATGCCGCCTTCGGTGCCTTCACCGGCATCTACGCGCGCTTCGAATCCCCACGCTCGCGGACCAGGCGGCAATCGATCGCGGCCGCCATCCTCGTCGTGTGCGTGGGCATCGGCGCCCTGCTGGGCAACCTCGGTGTCTCGGTGTGGGTGCTCGTCGTCGTCACCTCACTCGTGTCCGGTGCGGGCGCGGCCGTCGCCCTGCGCTTCCGGCTCAAGCCCGGCGGGTCGATCTTCTTCATCTTCGCCACCGGAGCCGTCGGATCCATTCCGAACGGCGCATCGGTACCGGTGGCCTTGGGGGTGGCGGCCGCCTCGGCGTTGGTGAGCGTCGGTCTCGGAGCGCTCGCTCATTTCGCCGGGGAACGCATGCCTCCGGAGAAGGAGACCTATGTGCGGGTTGGGCTCTCGCCGGTGGGCAAGGCCGACCTGGCAGCACATGCCGCCCGATTCACGATCGCCCCGCTCATCGCGGGAATCCTCGGCACCCTGCTCATCGATGTGCTGCCGCTGCTGTCCCACAGCTATTGGGCGATGGTCGCCGCGGTCGCACCGATCACCCCGCCCGGTCGGTCGGCCCGTCTCAAACGCGGCGTCCACCGTGTGGTCGGAACGCTGCTGGGCGTGATCGTCACCGCGTTCCTGTTCTCGTTCCCCACCGAGGCGTGGCAGCTGGTGGTCTGGGTGATCCTGCTGCAGTTCCTCGCCGAGATCTACGTGCTGCGCAACTATTCGGTGGCGCTGCTCTTCATCACCCCGTTGGCCCTGCTCATGACCCAGATCGGCAACCCGCACCCGGTCGCGGAGCTGTTGGCCTCCCGTGCCATCGAAACCGCCATCGGTGCTGTCGTCGGTATGATCGTTGTCATCGTCGGCTTCAGGAATTCGAAGAGATCACGCGCCGACATCGATGCTTCACCGCATGCCGATGACGACGACTGACCGAGAGGACACCATGACCGCCAGCACCGAGGTGCTCGCCACCCTGGCCTCGCTCGAGGACGGGAAGATCCGCGCCGTCAACGCCCGCCACGGCGACGACCACGCGGTCAACCTGACGAAGCTGCGGGCCGTGGCGAAGGAGCTGAAGAAGAACGATGAACTCGCCGCCGAGCTGTGGGCCACCGGAGATACCGCGGCCCGCCTCGTCGCGATCCTCATCATGCGCCCGAAGGCCTGGAGCGAAGCACAGCTCGATGAGATGCTGCGCGACTCCCGAGTCCCGAAAGTCCACGGCTGGCTGGTCAGCTACATCGTCAAGAAGTCACCCCATGCCGAGGCGCTGCGCCTGTCATGGCTGGACGATCCGGACCCCGTGGTCGCCTCGGCCGGGTGGGCGCTGACGAGCGAGCGGGTCAACCGCAAGCCCGAGGGCTTGGACCTGCCCGGGCTGCTCGACGTGATCGAGGCCGAGATGGCCGATGCGCCCGAACGTCTGCAGTGGGCAATGAACGAGACCCTGTCCTATATCGGCATCGAGAACCCTGACCTGCGGAAACGTGCCATCGAGATCGGTGAGCGCCTCGGCGTGCTCCGCGACTACCCGACCTCTCCCGGATGCACCTCACCCTTCGCCCCGACTTGGATCACGGAGATGGTGGCCCGCAGCGCGGCGAAGTGAGCTGCGGTGCTGCTTCTACAACTCGGGGTGGCGGGTGTGGAAGCCCGTGGCCCGCTGGAAGGCATGGCCGGCGGCCAGAACCAAAGGCTCGGTGAAATCACCGCCGACGAACTGAGCGGCCAGGGGAGTGCCCCGTTCGGTGAACCCGGCCGCAGAGTGATCGACGGCATTCCGCAGTTGTCGATCGGAGCTGTCGGCACGGTGACCGCGGCGAATAGCTTCTGGTCGGATCCCAGATTCGCCATCTGCGCGATCGTCGGTGAGGCGACGCCGATGCCCGGCAGCAGGAGCAGATCGATATCGGCCATGAGAGCGCGCATGCGGCCGGTGAAGTCCCGACGTGATTCGAGCAGACGGTGGTAGTCGACGGCGGAGAGTCCGCGCCCGATCTCGATGAGACCGGACAGATCGGGACCGTATTCGTCCGCACGAGACGGGTACGTCTCCGAGTGGACGCCGGCGGTCTCGACTCCGCACAGGGCCGTCCACTCCTGGGCCGCGGCCTCCATGTTGGGTGTCTCGACACCGAGGACCCGCCACCCCATTCCGGTGATCGTCTCGATGGTGTCTTCGAGCATCGCGTTCGTCGCGGCGTCGAAGTGATCCTCGGCGAGTTTGCGGTCGAAACCGACGACCGGGGCCTTATCGACACCTAGGTGCTGCGGGTAGTCCGGTACAGGGTCAAGCGACGATGTGGGATCGGCCGGATCGTGGCCGGCGATGGTACGCAGCACGATCGCGGCATCACGGGAGCTGCGCGTCATCGGCCCGATGTGATCGAGGCTGGGCGCGAGCGCGAAGATGCCGTGGCGGGAGACCCGGCCCCAGGTCGGTTTGAGTCCCGTGACTCCGTTTGCCGAGGACGGCAGGCGGATCGACCCGCCGGTGTCCGAGCCGAGGGAGGCGAAGCAGAGTCCGGCCGCGGTGGCCACACCGGATCCCGATGAGGAGACTCCGGACCAGGTGTCGGCATCCCACGGATTGACCGGGGTCGGCAGGTCCGGGTGGTGAACGGTGAACGCGCCCTCCGTCAGGCGCAGTTTGCCGAGGATGACGGCTCCGGCGGCCCGCAGTCGGGCGACGACGGTGGCATCGAAGTCAGGGCGGAAGTCCGCGTGGATCGTGGTGCCCGCACCTGTCGGTGCATCGTGGGTGTTCGCGAGGTCCTTCACCGCCACGGGGACACCGTGGAGGTGGCCGAGCCAGTTTCCGCGGGCAAGGAGAGAGTCGGCGCGGTCGGCCTCGGTGAGGGCGGATTCGGCCATGACCGTGGCGTACGCCTGCAGTCGGGGTTCGAGGCTCTCGATGCGTTCGAGCATCGCCTCGGTGACCTCACGGGAGGACAGCTGCCTGGTTCGGATGAGTGTCGAGACTTCGTGGAGTTCGAGGAACGGTATCTCGGCGCTCGTCGGTGTGGTCATCATGCCTCCCTGCAGTGTTTTCCATCACTCTAACCGAAGTTCTCACCAGGGGGAACAGTGATTCTCGAGCCTAGGCGCCGGCCAGTTCCCGCAGTGCCTGGATATGCGCCTCGAGACGGTTGTATCCGTCTGGGCTGATCGAGACCCAGGTGCGCGGGCGTTTGCCGACATAGCCTTTCTTCACTTCGACCATCCCGGCTTTCTCGATTGCGGTGATGTGCCGTGAGAGGACGGAATCGGAGACGCCGAGGCTGTCGCGCAGCAGTTTGAACTCGGCCTTGTCCCGGTTCTTCAGGCTCGAGACGATGCCCAGTCGCGTTGGGTTGTTCAGCTCCGGTTCGAGTCGGGTCAGGGAATCGCCGAGGTGGCTCGTCTCGACTTGGCTGAGAAGGTCGGGCTGCCTGCTGCGGGGTGGGGTTCGCGTTCATGTCAGCTCCTGTGCTCGGGGCGGCGACCAGATCGTCGACACCGCCTGTGAAAGTACTTCCACGGCATCAACTACTTTCCGAATAGGAAAGTGCTTTCACAAAATACTTCCCCCATTACTACCTGACGGCGGCCCAGCAACCCCCGCGCGAGGTATCTGGG